>CAYWUD010000059.1:0-9898 GCA_964461355.1 uncultured Pseudomonadales bacterium
CCCGCTGAGCGAATACCAGCCGAACCCCGACGCCAGTGCCAACGCCTGGTACAGAGGCAGGTCCAGCCACCAGCCTGCCAGCGCACCACCGGCCCAGGCACTGATGATCACCAAGAGCGCCACCCTGAATCCCTGACGATTGAGCAGCACCGATTTAAGACTGATATCCCCACAGCGAAGCTGCATCCCCACCAGCAACAGCAGAAGATACAAAAGGCCACTGGCCCACTGCTCCAGACTGTCCAGCGGCACACGCAACCAGGCGCCGAGCACCAGACCGGCGATCACCGCACCGGCAAACAGCGCCGACTCGAACAGCATGCGCCAGTTCCATCCCAGTGGCGCACGCGCCTCACCGGCCAGGCGCGGTCCGCACAGAAACAGCAGCAGGAGGTTGGCGCCGGCAATGCAGAGCAGAAACGTCAGCGTCAGCTGCACGGCATGCATCAGATCCCGTCCAAGCTGCTCCAGCGTCCCCAGCCCGTACCCCATCAGCGCCAGAATCGCCAGCGTCAGACCGAGCAACAGCTGCCCCAGCAGGCGCTGCTGCCAGACCTGCCGCAACCGGATCTGATAGCCAAGCACCAATGCCAGCAGCAGCAATACAATTCCAAAATCCATGGCGCGCCTCGCTCGGCCAAAAACGAGGATTCTACGCGAGGAAAACGCCAGCCCAAGCCTGCTTAAGAAAAGCTGACATTACCGGACAACCCGCGCCCTAGCGCTTGCCGAGCACAACCTTTTGTCCGGCCGCAGCCACACTCACCGACCAGCCAAAGCGCGCTTCGATCCGCGCACGCAGCGCCTCCGCCGCATCCGGTTCGCCATGCGTCAGGAAGATCTGCTTGGGCGGCACCGGTATCTGCGCAATCCAGTCCAGCAGCCCGGCATAATCGGCATGGGCCGAGAGGCTGTCGATATGATGCACTTCGGCACGAATCGGCACCTGCTCACCGTGCATCTTCACCTGCTGCGCACCGTTGATGATGCGCTCGCCACGCGTTCCCGGCGCCTGAAAACCGAGAAACACGATGCTGTTGCGCTGATTGGGAGCCAGCGTGCGCAGGTGATGCAGCACCCGCCCGCCACTGGCCATACCGCTGGCGGAAATAATCAGGCTGGGAAATACCTTGTTGTTGAGTGCAATCGACTCTTCGGTGGTGCGCACATAATGCGTCCCGGCATCGATACGCTCGCAGTCCTCGGCGCTCAGGCGATGCTGCTCGTGCGAGCGGCAGAAGATTTCTGTCGCCCGAATCGCCATCGGGCTGTTCAGGAAGACAGGAATATCGGGAATCAGCTCCTGCGCCTTGAGCTGGGCAATCAGATGCAGCACCAGCTGCGCTCGCCCGACAGCAAAGGCCGGCAGCAACACCACGCCACCGCGCTGCGTGGTGCGGTTGACGATATCGGCCAGGCGCTGCAACACATCCTCCTGCGGATGCAGGCGATCCCCGTAGGTGGACTCGAGCACCAGATAATCGGCGCGCGGTAGCGGCTCGGGCGGATACAGCAGCGGATCATCGGCGCGCCCGACATCACCGCTGAAACAGAGCAGATGATGACCATCAAACAGCTCGACACTGCAGGCCCCCAGAATATGCCCGACCGGCCGCAGGCGCAGATGCAAGCCGCCGGGAAGAATAAATTCGCGCTTCTCCTCAAGCACATGAAACTGTTTCAGGCTGTGCCAGGCATCCTCCTCGGTATACAGCGGCAGCGGCGGATGGTGCTTGGAATAACCATGCCGCGCAGCATGACGGGCATCTTCTTCCTGCAGGAATCCGGCGTCCGGCAACAGCACCCGACACAGAGCCCGGGTTCCCTCGCTGCAGTACACCGGCCCACGAAAGCCGCGGCGCACCAGCGCCGGCAGATAACCGCTGTGATCGATATGCGCATGGGTCAGCACCACGGCATCCAGCTCATCGGCAGGAATCGGCAGAGCCTTCCAGTTCATCTGCCGATACTGCTTGATCCCCTGATACAGACCCGCATCCACCAGAATGCGCTTGCCGTTATGGGTTACCAGCGTCTTGGAGCCGGTTACCGTACCGGCCGCTCCGAGAAAATGCAGTTCCATCCCCCACCTCCACAGATCATGCTCCCCTGATGTATTCAAGATAGGCCACAGATACCCGCCATGAACACGACATAAGACTTCTATACTCATAACCCGAGCCGCTGCCAGAGGCCCCAAGCATGATCCATAAAGCGCGTTCACTGCGGTTACGCCGCCTGGGGATCGACACCTACCAGGAGCCGGTCGTCTATCTGCACCATGACTGCCACGTCTGCCGCTCCGAGGGGTTTCGCTCGCACAGTCTGGTGCGTATCGACAACGGCCAGCAGCACATCCTCGCCTCGGTTCACATCATCACCAGCGATATCCTCAGCAAGCATGAAGCAGGCCTGTCGGAGTCGGCCTGGCATCTGCTCAAGGCCGATGCCGGCAGCAAGGTTTCAATCCGCCATGCAAAACCGGCCGATTCCATGAGCCATGTACGTCGCAAGCTGATGGGCGGCGATCTCAATCCCCAGGCCGCCCGCGAAATCATCAACGACATCAGCCTCGGTCGTTACAGCGATATTCAGCTGGCCGCCTATGTCGCCGCCGGCGCCGATGAGCGCCTGTCGCCGGATGAGATCATTCACATCACCCGTGCGATGGTCGAAACCGGCCACCACTGCCACTGGCAGGCCGAGAAAGTACTCGACAAACACTGTGTCGGCGGCCTGCCCGGCAACCGCACCACGCCGATCGTCGTCGCCATCGTCACCGCCTGCGGCCTGATCATGCCCAAGACCTCCTCACGGGCGATCACCTCCCCGGCCGGCACCGCCGACACCATGGCCACCCTGACGACGGTAGAACTGAGCCTCAGCCGCATGCGCAAGGTCGTCGAGGCCACCGGCGGCTGCCTGGCCTGGGGCGGCTCCGTCAGCCTGAGCCCGGCCGATGACCGTATTATCCAGGTCGAGCGGGTACTCGATCTCGACAGCTGCGGCCAGCTGGTGGCCTCGGTCATCTCGAAGAAGGTGGCCGCAGGCTCGACCCATGTTCTGATCGATCTTCCCATCGGCCCGACCGCCAAGGTACGGAGCAAGGCAGCCGCCATCCGCCTGACCGAACTGCTCTGCGCCACCGGTCAGGCGCTGGGGCTCGAGGTCAGCACACTGTACAGCGATGGCAGTCAGCCGGTCGGCTATGGCGTCGGGCCAGCGCTGGAGGCGATCGATGTGCTGGCCGTACTGCAGAACCAACCCGAAGCTCCGGGCCTTCTGCGTCGCCGCGCCCTGGACCTGGCCGGACCGCTGCTCGAGCTCGGCGGCGCGGCGGATCAAGGCGAAGGCTACCAGCTGGCCGCAGACACCCTCGCCTCAGGCGCGGCGTGGACACAGTTTCAGCGTATCTGCGATGCCCAGGGCGGACTCAAGCAGCCCGAACCCGGTCGCCACCAACACCAGCTGGTCGCTCCGCGCGGCGGCTTGCTGAGCCATATCGACAACCGCTTTCTGGCACGCCTGGCCAAACTGGCCGGGGCCCCGCACGCACCGGGCGCCGGGATCCGCCTGCAGGCACAGCTCGGCCAGAAACTCGAGGCCGGCGCTCCGCTTCTGACCCTATACGCCGAAAATCGGGGCGAACTGGCCTACGCCCTCGACTTCTATCAACAGCACCCGAACAGCATCTATCTGGAAGAGGAACAACTATGAAGCGCCCCCTGCTGCTGATCCTCGATGACAACCGAGCACTCGGACGCGCGCTCGCCGCCCAGCTCGATCTCGAAGTAGGCCAGCTCTGTATTCGCCACTTTCCCGACGGCGAAAGCTATCTGCGCCTGGACAGCCCCTGCTGCGATCGCGACGTACTGGTGCTCTGCTCTTTGCAACAACCCGACAACAAGCTCTTCTCTCTCTGCGCCCTTGCGGACCTGCTGCATGAACAGGGCGCGCGCCAGCTCGGCCTGATCGCGCCCTATCTGGCCTATCTGCGTCAGGACTGCCGCTTCCAGCCCGGCGAGGCGATCACCTCGCGGACCTTTGCGCGCCTCCTGAGCGGATTTTTCGACTGGCTTTTGACCATCGATCCGCACCTGCACCGCTACCACAGCCTGAACGACATCTACCAGCTCCAGGGCATCAGCCTCTCGGCCAGCCCGGCCATTGCCCAGTGGATTCACACCCATGTCAGCGATCCGGTGCTGCTCGGCCCTGACAGCGAAAGCAGCCTGTGGATCGAAAATCTGGCCCAGCAGCTGGGCTGCCCGTACCGGGTGCTGGAAAAGGTACGTCTGGGCGATCACCAGGTTGAACTGAGCCTGCCCGATCTTGACCTGCTGCGTCAGCACACCCCGGTACTGGTCGATGACATCTGCTCCTCGGGCACCACCCTGCTGGAGGTTGCCGAACAGCTGCAACTACGTGACCTGCCCGCTCCAATCGCCATCATCGTGCACGGACTCTTTGCCGGGCGAGCCTGGACCCGCCTGCAACAGAGCCGCCTGCGCCGCATCGTCAGCTGCAACGGCGTACCCCACGAATCGAACGCCATCGACCTTGGCCCACTGATCAGCGAAGCACTGCGGCAGCAGCTCAAACACGGTTATTCCTGATCCGGTTGGCGCTACAATGCCCTGCGCTATCGTGGAGGGCTTTCATGTTACCGGACTGGCTTGTTGCACTGATCCAACCCCGCCCCACCTGTATCTATCAGCTCGAGCTGCTCTGGCCCGAGCTTTCGGTGATGCAGCAGGCCGAAGTACTGGAGCGGATCAAGACCGTAGAATACGGTCAGTGGCTGTTCCAGAGCATCTGGGATCGCGCCAGCCATTCGTCATCCGATTATCTGCGCTATCGCACCCTCGCCTATCAGCAGGGACTGCAGCAGCACCGCCCCCAGCTCGATAGCGACCCCTGCCCGCTGGTCCGCGCGCTGAGCACTCTGAGCCGGGTCGACGGCATGCTCTCGCCGCAGCATTTCTGGCAACAACCCCAGCTTGAACGCCTGCATCTGCTGGCCCACAACCCCAGCCCGGTGACATTGGCCCGCCTGCTCACCTATGCCGCAGACCACCGTCTGTGCCAGCGCGAATGCGTATCGGAAACTGATCTGGCCAGCCTGATTCTGGAGGTGATGCCGGGCCTGCTCGATTTCAGTCGCCATAGCCTCTGCCACGCCAGCGACTACATGGGCGAGCCTCTGTTTCTGGCCTTTCGCGACCTCTGGCGCCTGATCCCGAAACTGCCCGGACGGGCCGGTTACGAACTCCTCAATCGCCTGCCGTGGCAGCTCGACGGGCGCGCCCTGGCCTGCGCAGAAGATCTGCAGCACTTTACCGGCCTGCTGAAATGGGGGCTCGATGCGCGACTCGAAAAAGACTACAACCGCCTGCCCCATGATCTGATGAAGGCGATGATCACGCACGCTATTGAACTCGAAGACGCTCTGGTTGAGTACTGGATCGAAACTGTGCGTTGGGACCTCGGAACCGGCGATCTGACCCTGATCACAACCCTGCCCGAGTCGATGAAGCGTCAGCGGCTGCGCCTTCTGGCACTGCATGCCCCCCTCGAATTCGACTGCGCCCGCATCAGTTGCTCCGGCTCAGCAGATGTTGCTGTGGACGCCAGCCCAGACTGAACCCTCGCGGCGGCTGGTCACGGCGGTAGACATCGCGGCGAAACTGCAATACTCCCTCTTCATCCACCCAGGCCGTCTGATAGACCAGATGAATCGGCACCTGCCGATTCAGGCTGACATAGCGGGTACGACCGGCCTGCAACCATTCATCGATCTGCTCGGGATGCCAGTCACGATTGAAGCGCAGCAGCGCCTCGGCCAGTTCACGCGGTTTTTCCACCCGGACACAGCCGGAACTGAAGGCGCGCACCTGACGCTCAAACAGCTTTTTTGCGGGCGTATCGTGCAGATAGACCGAGTACCGATTGGGAAAGTCGAACTTGAACCGTCCCAGCGAATTACCGTTACCCGGCATCTGGCGCAGGTTATAGGGAAATCGCGCAATCGCCTGCTGATCCCATTCGATACTTTCCCAGTCGACATGATCGGTACCCAGTACGCGCTGCCCATCGGCACGGTATTGCACCAGCACGTAGTTCTGCTCTTTCAGGTAGTTCGGGTTCTGACGCAGCTTCGGCAGGATATCCAGGCGCTGAATCCGGTTAGGCACATTCCAGGGCGGGTTGATCACCACCTGACGCACCAGATCCGAGTGCACCGGCGTACGGCGACTGTTGCGCCCGGCAATCACCTTCATCGACAGGACCGAGTGATTCTGCTCCACCAGATCGAGCCGAAAACCACCGACATTGACCACCAGATAACGCTCACCGGGCCACATCGGCAGCTCCTGCAGGCGCATCAGGTTGGCTGCGATCACCTCAGCCTTACGATAAGGACTCAGATTCAGGGCACGCCGGGTTTCACGGCCGAGAAAGCCATCCACCTCAAGCCCATGGCGCGCCTGAAAACGCATCAGGCCGCGGCTGATATCCGTATTCGTAACGGCCGCCACGGCAACCCGTTGCTGCACCGCAGCCAGATCACCGGAGAGCGTCAGCTGGTTGATCAGCAGTTCACGCTCTTCGGCACGCTCGATGGCACTTTGCGGAGGCTGCGAGGGAATCGGTAACCACTGACCCGAGCGCGCCAGGCGCTGATAATGCTCAAGAGCGAGCGACAGATCGCGAAACTGATCGAGCCCGATCACGGTATCGGCCTGCACCGCCGGCATGATCAGCAGCAGCCACAGCGACATGGCGACCCGAGTCAGCCACACACCCGGCCCACAGGTAAAACCAGGCCTCTTCTGCGTGCGCGTTTGCATAGCACCTCCCCACCACCAGAAAACTCCGTGCGGAACGAAACGGCTCCATACTTAACGCTTAGCAGATATGCTCTCCAACTTACGATCGATTTTGTCTGTAACCCGGTGGCGTTTATGCCCATTCGACACTGACGTCGCTCAGGCCAGCGCGCGCAGAGGCACACGCTCAAGGGACTCAAGCTCGCGGCAATAACTCAGAAACACCTGATAGTCGGTAATCCGTTGCAGGCGACGCAGATCGATATAGCGGCCACTCGGCAGGTGCTGGATAAACTCCATATCCCAGCAATCGGTTTCCACAAACCCCTGTTCGCTGTCGAAGCGACAGGCCTGATACTTCTCCCAGTTAGCGCTGAAGTAATTGAGCTTGGCGGCGCAGAGGCCGTAAAAACGAAACACCACCGCCATCGGCGAGCGGCGCTCAAGAAACTTCTGCTTGACCATCTTCTGCTCGAAGGTGCCCTCAGCACACCAGTACCAGACTTCCCGCTTGCCGGCATAAAGATGGTACTTGTCGACCAGAAGCTGCATCTCCTTGCTCAGGCGCGCCTTCAGGCGTGCTTCCAGGGCGATATCTCTACTACCCATAACTCCCCCTGCTGCTTCAATAACAGCGGTTATCAGGACGCAATGTCCAAGGAAGCGCATGTGTAGCATGGCACGGCTCGGGCAAAACCTGACTCAAATCAGGCATCACCGAGACCACAGCAAAACTTAATTTCGCTCACACGATAGCTTTTGCTTATGTTGTGCAGCCTATCAATCGGCACATGTCCACTACCAATGCTCTGCGCTTTGTAAAGGCCGGGTCAGTTATTTTAGAAAGACAAAAAAATAGGGCCCGACATTTACTGCCGAGCCCCATTTAATTGCCATATTGAATCTCTTTAAAACGGTGCGGGTTAAACACCATAAGAGGTTACGAGAGCCATTGTACCCGCCCTAAAAGACAGCGCAAGGGATCAAAGGCGATATTTTAAGT
Source organism: uncultured Pseudomonadales bacterium (assembly GCA_964461355.1). Classification (GTDB taxonomy): domain Bacteria; phylum Pseudomonadota; class Gammaproteobacteria; order Pseudomonadales; family CAYWUD01; genus CAYWUD01. Next base: position 7,834 of record CAYWUD010000059.1, read on the forward strand.
AACCTTGATTCATTTTTTTTAAAGGCAACGACCCTAGCCCAAAAACCCAAACAAACCCTCATAAATGGCGCCACACAACAGCATCTCGATAGACGGTTTGCGCAAAAAACGGCGGAAAACGCGTACCAAACAAGGATCGAACCCGATTTGCAGACCATTTTTTTGATTCATGTTTCAGCTTCACGCAAACAGCCAAAATCAAGCGATCAGAACAATGCACAGTCACGCGCAAACGCTTAACCAAACCCTCCACGAGGATTACACTAATGCGCTTATCCACACGCAGAATCAGGGTCGGAGACGGGCATGCGCGTACTGATCAGAAATGCACAGATAATTGATGGTTCAGGCCTACCCGCCTATCCCGGCGAGCTGCTGATCGAGAACAGCCTGATCCGGCAGATCAGCCCTGCCATTTCCGCCCCGGCAGATCAGATTGTCGATGCCAAAGGGCGCTGGCTCACCCCCGGCTTTATCGACGTGCACAGTCATACCGACCTCGCGCCTTTTATCGCCGATGGCTTCAAGGCCAAGGTACTGCAGGGGATTACCACCGAACTGACCGGCCCCTGCGGACTCGGCGTGGCACCGCTCAGCCGCGACCTGCAGGCCGAAGTGCGCGAGCGCCTGATTATCGGCAACGGCCAGCTCCCGTGGAACTGGGACGACCTGCCCAGCTACTTTCACGCCCTCGATCAACGCGGCCTCGAGCTAAACCTGAGCCCGTTTCTACCCCACGGCCTGCTGCGCTATCAGATCTGCCGGGGCGACAGCGCCCCCATGAACCGCGCCCAGCTTGTCGAGCTTGAGCTTCTTGCCGATCAGGGGCTGAGTGACGGCGCACGCGGTATCAGCCTCGGTCTGATCTACCATCCCGCCCTGTTTGCCGAACGTGACGAGCTGCTGACCCTGGCGAAGGTCGCAGGCCATCACCACAAGCCGCTGGTGGTCCATATGCGCAGCGAAAGCGACGAGATTATCGAAGCCCTCGAGGAGATGATCGCCCTCAGCCAGGAGGCAGGCTGCCAGCTGCATATCTCGCACCTGAAACTGATTGGCCAGCGCAACGCGAGCAAACTCCCGCGCCTGCTGCATCTGATCGACGAACACGGCCTGACCTTCGACCAGTACCCCTATCACTACGGCAGCACCACCCTGTTTTCCATCCTGCCTCCGGCCCTGCTGCGCCGCTACCCGATGCAGGCACTGCTGCAGGCACTGACAGAGCCTGCGCTGCGGCAGGAAGTGGACGACTGGTTTGCCGAACGCATCCGCCCCGAGGCCGGCGAACCCTGGGACAACCTGCCGGCACTGCTGGGCTGGGACAACATTCTGATCACCGAAGTCGAGAGCGCAGAAAGCCAGCGCTTTATCGGCCTGAACGTGAACCAGTGTGCCGCACTCTGTGACCAGAAACCGGTGGCGTTTGTGCTGGACCTGCTGATCCATGAGCGCGGTAACGTACGCATGATCGACTACTTTATGGATGAAGCGCTGGTCGAACGGATCTTCCGTCATCCCCGGGGCCTGATCGGCACCGATACTCTGCTCGGCGGCCAGCTGCATCCGCGTGTTCACGGCACCTTCCCACGCATCCTGCATGATTTTGTGCAGCAAAAGCAGTTGCTACCGATCGAAGCGGCAATCCACAAGATGACCGGCCTGAGCGCCAGCACCTTCAACCTGGAGCGCCGCGGCCTGATCAAGGAAGGCTACCAGGCCGATCTGGCACTGTTCGGCACCAATTTTCGCGACCGCGCCACCGTAACCGCCCCCGAGCAACCGGCGACCGGACTCGACTGGCTGTGGATCAATGGCCAGGCCAAGATTCAGAACGGCCAGTACCAGACGCTCTGTAGCGGCTCGACACTCAGGGCCTGAAGCCCAAAAAAAAGCGAAGCCCGCTGGCTTCGCTTTTTTTATGGGCTCACCCTCGGGTAGAAGGCAAGAAACTGAATCGGTGTGCAGGTCGCGCATGACTCAGGGGGAACACCTGCAGGACGGATAGTCCCGAGGTTCGCTGCCCGCTTTCGGCCGGCGGCGCTCCATCGCTCTGTCTTGCTAT
>CAYWUD010000060.1:0-9864 GCA_964461355.1 uncultured Pseudomonadales bacterium
CTGCGGTAAACCGATGGTGCGCCGCCAGGGGCCCCGAGGGGCGTTTCTCGGCTGTAGCGGCTATCCGGGCTGTCGTGCAACCTTGCCACTGGATGGCGTGGAGAAGGCTAGGTAGCGAGAATGTGGGCCAGATCGGGATACCCCTGGGGCAGGGGCTTGCGCTGACTGAGTGCTTCGGTCAGCGGTACAAATCCGATCTGATTGCAGCCGAGCTTGGTCATGACGGATGAGTAGCCTGCCTGCAGACCGGTGACGGCCGCGTAGCCGAAACAGGAGGCCAGTACCCGGTCGAATCCCGTAGGTCGGCCGCCGCGCTGGGTATGGCCGAGAATGCAGACACGACAGCGGTGTTCGCCCAGCGCCTGCAGTTCGCGGGCAACCTGATAGGTATGGCCGGCTTCGCCGCCTTCGGCGAGTACCAGAATGACGCCTGATTTACCGCGACGCCAGGCCGCCTTGACGCGCTGATTGAGTTCGCTGACCGAGCAGGGCGCTTCGGGCACTACAATCGCTTCAGCGCCGCCGGCAAGGCCGACCTGCAGAGCCAGAAACCCGGCGTTGTGGCCCATGACCTCGACCAGGAACAGGCGGCCGTGGGCACTGGCGGTATCGCGGATCCGGTCGATGGCATCAAGAGCGGTGTTTACGGCGGTATCAAAACCGATGCTGCAGTCGGTTCCGTAAATGTCGTTGTCGATGGTCGCGGGAATGCCCAGAACCGGCAGGCCGGTTTCTTCCTCGAGTTTCAGGGCTCCGGTTAGTGAGCCATCACCACCGATCACGATCAGCGCCTCGACACCCTGCTGGCGCAGCCGTTCGGCGGCGTCCTGACGGACTTCTGGGCGGAGAAAATCACTGCAGCGATCGCTTTTGAGCAGGGTGCCGCCCTGCTGGATGATATTGGCAGTATCGCGCTCGTGCAGATGGATGAAATTGCCCTGGACCAGACCGCTGAAGCCCCAGCGGATTCCGGTCACGCGTATCTGCTGGTGGCTGGCGGTACGCACCACGGCACGAATGGCGGCATTCATACCGGGGCTGTCACCGCCGCTGGTCAGGAGGGCGATATGCTTGAGTGGCCGACTTTTTTCCAGATCAGGCAGTACGAACATGGCCAGACTCCCCTCTTTGCGCTGTGCCGTTTCCTTCAAGATAGCCGAATAGCTGTCTGATGACGTGTATTTTGCAGGCATAAAAAAAGCGCCCGAAGGCGCTTCTGGAATGGGCTCAGTGGCAGTGGCCCTTGCCACCGCAGCAGTGCTCGCTCGGATCGGCGTGACCCTTGCCGCCGCAGCACTCATGATCGTCTTCGTGATCGTGGCCGCCACAGCATTCGTGGTCATCATGGCCATGACCACCGCAGCAACCGCCGTGTCCGTGCAGATGGCCGTGAGCGATCTCGTCTTCGGTGGCTTCGCGAATCTCTTCGATGCTGACACTAAAGTGCAGGTTCTGGCCTGCCAGCGGGTGGTTGCCATCGACCTTGACGCTGTCATCGTTCACTTCGGTCACGACCACCGGGTGCGGACCCTGATCGGTCTGGGCCATAAAACGCATGCCCGGAGCGATATCGCCAACGCCCTGGAAGGCCGCGCGCGGAATGTCCTGCACCAGAGCCGGGTGATAGGCACCGTAGGCGTCTTCGGCGGTCACCTGGACTTCGAATTCATCACCGACGTCATGGCCTTCCAGCGCCTGCTCAAGACCCGGGATCATGCTGCCGGTACCGTGCAGGTATTGCATCGGCGCGCTGTTGAAGGAATTTTCGATCTCCTCACCGGCCTCGTTCTTCAGGCAGTAGTGAAGGGTAACGACATGGTGTTTGCTGATTTTCATGAAAACCTCGTTAGCACACCCGATGTGGGTGATAAAACCTGGCGGGAACGGCATTCGCCACCGGTGCAAAGGGGCATGATACGCAGACCGGCCGGGGCTGTCACTGATGAACTGGGAGGGGGAAAAGAGAGCCCGGCCTGCATAATGGCGGTTACAGGAGCGCGAATAACTGCAGGCCGGGAGATCAAGAGTTCTGAGTGCCTTCAGGAGTTGAAGAAGGTGTAATGACTATAACCTAGATGAGAGCGATTATCATTAGTATAAGCGCGCGTGCGCATGCGACTTGTACCTAATCGGTGTCCGGATGATGGCCGTCAGGGCAGCTTGAGGTAGTAGGGAGCCATCAGAGCGCGTGCTGCATCGGTGAACTGGCCCTCGCTATCAAACAGCGCAAGATGATCGGTTGTGCAGGGCGCGCGGTCACGTGAGAGTGTCAGCAGTGCGCGCTTGGGGCGGTGCTGTGCGCTGTGGGCAAGGGTGCAGAGGGTCTCGGGATAAAGCCCTCTGGGCAGGTGCGTCATAAACTGCTGCAGATGATCGGTGGGCAGCAGCAGCCAGGCGTGACCATCCTGAGTGAGTAGCTGGTCGATGCCGTGCGTCAGAGTAGCAAAATCCAGCGTGTCGGTATGGCGTGCCTGATTACGCTGCGGATCCGGACAGCGCAGGCTGTCGACAAAAAAAGGCGGGTTACAGATGATGCCGTCGTAACGCGGTCGCCGGGGCTGTTCCAGCCACTGCTGAAGCGATTGATGATGCACCTGAATACGCGCGCTCCAGGGGCTCTGGCGGCAGTTGTCGCGCGCGCGTGCGGCGGCTGCCGCGTCAAGTTCCAGGGCGTCAATCTGCGCGCTTGAGCGCTGCGCGCACATCAGCGCGAGCAACCCCGTCCCGGTGCCGATATCGAGTAGATGCCGGCAACCGGAAACCGCTGCCCAGGCCCCCAGGAGGCAGGCATCACGGGTTACCTTCATGGCGCAGTCGCGCTGATCGACGGCAAACTGTTTAAAGTGAAAGCAACTCTGGGCCATGGTGTCATCTGGAGCAAAAGGGGCTGTTGTACCCTAAAGTCGTGCCATTGCCCAGTGCTCTTGCCTTGTGCCGACAAGCTGTCATCATGCCGGCGATATTGATTCAGGAGAGGCGGCGATGAGCTTCGACATCGAACACGTACGCAGGGATTTTCCGATACTGGCATCACGGCTGGGCGATTATCCGCTGACCTATCTCGATAACGCGGCGACCACGCAAAAGCCGATGGCCGTCATCGAAGCACTGACCGACTTCTACTGCCACAGTAATGCCAATGTACACCGGGGTAGTCACCAACTCAGTACCCGCGCTACACGCCTGTTTGAACAGGCACGGCGTACCCTGCTGGCCTATCTGGGGGCCGGGCCCGGGCGCCAGTTGATCTGGACGCGAGGGGCAACCGAAGCGATCAATCTGGTTGCTCAGGGCTGGCTGGCGCCGCGCCTTGGTGCTGGCGATGAAGTGCTGGTTTCGGCACTGGAGCACCATGCCAATCTGATTCCCTGGCAACAGCTGTGTGCACGCGCAGGCGCTGTTTTGAAGGTCATTCTGCTGACAGAGGCGGGAACCCTCGATCTGGACGCATTTGCGCGTTTGCTCGGGCCGAGGACGCGGCTGCTGGCCGTCACCCAGGTATCCAACGCACTGGGTGTGGTGACGCCGATCGAAACCCTGGTGCAGGCTGCCCATGCTGCAGGTGCCGCGGTGCTGGTCGATGGCGCGCAGGCGGTGGCACATCAGCAGCCTGATCTTGAACGGCTGGGCGCCGATTTTTATGTCTTCTCCGGCCACAAGCTGTTCGGCCCCACCGGGATTGGTGGTCTTTGTGTGCGCACGGAGCTGGCCGAGGCGATGGAGCCCGTGCTGTTTGGCGGCGAAATGGTCGAACAGGTGAGTTTTTCCGAAAGCAGCTTTACTACTCCGCCGCTGCGTTTCGAGGCCGGCACGCCGCATATGGCCGGGGCGATCGGCCTGGCGGCCGCGGTCGATTATCTTCAAGGGATCGAGGGGACCGGGCGACTGGCGCACGAGCAGCGTATCTATCGCTTAATGGAAGATGCCCTGCTGCAGATTCGTGGTATCAGGGTGCTGGCGCCAGAAGCACAAAAACTCGGGGCGTTGAGTTTTGTGTTGGAGCAGGGGCATGGATATGACCTCGGCCTCTGGCTGGATCAGTACGGAATAGCCGTACGCACCGGGCACCACTGTGCCATGCCGCTGATGCAGGCGCTGAATGTGCCGGGCACGCTGCGCGCATCTGTCGCCTTTTACAACACAGAAGCCGAGGTGCTGCGTCTTGCGACCGCAGTTGAGCGCTGGTTGCATGCGGATCAGGTCAGTGTCGTGGCGGCGGAGGCGGGTGGAGTGGTCTGGCAGCGGCTGGATGCCGAGGCGCTGTGTGCTGCGTTCCGTGCAGCCGGCCCTTGGCAGAAACGGTATCGCCCGTTGATGCAACTGGGTGATGAACTGGAACCCGGCGCACTGCGCGCGCGCGCGGACGCGCAGCTGATCAAGGGCTGTGAGTCGGACGTCTGGCTCAGTGGTGGACTGTGCCAGGGTTCTGGCCGATTCAGCTTTGACAGCGACGCGCGGGTGATTCGGGGAATGGCCGTGGTGTTGCTGGCTGCCGTCAATGGCCGCACCGCTGCAGAAATAAAGGCATTTGATTTTAACGCCTACCTGGCCGAGGTCGGGCTTGATCGGCATCTGAGTCCGTCCCGGGGCAATGGGCTGCGTGGCATGCTTGAGGCGCTGCTGGCTGCGGTATAAAAAAATCCCCGCAGAAGCGGGGATTATGCACGGTACTGATCAGCGCGTTGCTAACAAGCGGCATCAAACTGCATCGAAGAGTATTCAACCTTTCGCGATCAGAATATCGAACAGGTAACGATAATCTAAATTGATTATCTGTATAAAACCCATAGATAACGCACATGCACGGCAACAAAAAAGATGTTCATGCCGGAGCAGGGGCATAAAAAAGCGATTTTGCACGATAGCCGCTGCGAAATCGCTTTTTTATGCGCTGCCAGTCTGGATGGCAGGCAAAAGAAAAGGGCCCGAAGGCCCTTTCCCGAGTTTGCCTCAAAGAGGCTAACCCCTGATTACGCGCCGATCTGATCCAGGTACATAGCCGGGATAGCAGCGTAGGCAGCAGCACACTTCACGAGGTGATCTTTCCAGGTCTTCTCGTTCGGGAAGTGAGCTTCTTTTTCCATACCCGGGCCGAAACCAACGGTCGGGATGCCGTAACGACCGGTGATGGAAACACCGTTAGTGGAGAAGGTCCACTTGTCGATACGCGGCTCTTCGTTGAACAGCTTGCGGTAAGCGTTGGCAACGGCCTGAACGCTGTTGTCTTCTTCCGGTACAACCCAAGCCGGGAAGTAGCAGTCGGTCGGGTAAACCAGACCGGTGTAAGCCGGACGGTCGTACTTGTACATGGAAACTTCAGCGTTAGCGGCTTTAACGGCCGGCAGGTTGCGGATTTCCTGCAGAGCACCTTCCCAAGTTTCACCCCAGGTCAGACGACGGTCGATGGAGATAGCGCAGCTATCGGCAACGGCACAACGGCTCGGAGAGGTGTAGAAGATTTCAGAAACGGTCAGGGAACCCTTGCCCAGGAACTCGTCGTAGCCCAGGTTTTCGTGCAGAGCACGCAGTTCGTTCAGGATCGGGCCCATCTTGAAGATGGCGTTGTCACCACGCTCCGGAGCAGAACCGTGGCAGGAGATACCGCGTACAGCTACACGGATTTCCATACGGCCACGCTGACCACGGTAGATGCCACCGTCAGTCGGTTCGGTAGAAACTACCATTTCCGGCTTCAGGCCATCTTCGTTGATGATGTACTGCCAGCACAGACCGTCGCAGTCTTCTTCCTGTACGGAACCAACAACAACCAGGGTGTAGTCGTCTTCCAGGCCCAGGTCCTTGATGATCTTACCAGCGTAAACCATGGAAGCCATACCGCCTTCCTGGTCAGAAGTACCACGACCAACGATGATTTCGTCGTCTTCGTAGCCTTCGAAAGGATCGTAGTCCCAGTTATCGATGTTACCCACACCTACGCAGTCAATGTGCGCGTCCATGGCGATAACGTGCTTACCTTTACCGATGTAACCCAGAACGTTACCCATCGGGTCGATTTCAACTTTGTCGAAACCAACTTTTTCCATTTCAGCCTTGATGCACAGAACAACTTCGCGCTCTTCGCAAGACTCAGACGGAATGCGAACCATGTCACGCAGGAAGCGGGACATGTCTGCACGGTATTCTTCAGACTTCTTCAGAATCTCTTCAAACGGGATGTTACGCATGGTAAACACTCCAAACTTAAAGTTATCAGGGGTTGTTACTTAACAGGATGCTTGCCTTCCCAGACTACCTCGCGGTAGTGGACCGGGTCGGTATCGCCTTCGGTGTTGAACAGCAGAACTACGGAGTCCTGGTTCAGACCGAATTCAGCCAGCAACTTGTCTTTTTCCGGAGAGTGGGCAATGGTCGCCAGCAGGCCAACACCGATTGCACCGGATTCACCGGAAATGACTTTGGGGTCGTTACCCAGCGGGTTACCCAGGACACGCATGCCCAGAGCAGCCATCTTGTCTTCACAGCTCAGGAAGTGTGCGCTGTTAGCCTTCAGGATGTCCCAACCCAGCGGGTTCGGCTCACCACAGGCCAGACCGGCCATGATGGTTTCCAGGTCGCCGGTAACGTTGACCATGTCGCCGTTTTCGCTGATTGCAGACGCGTAGATGCAGGCTGCGTTATCAGGTTCAACAACGATGGCGCTCAGTTCTTTCGGATCGAACTTGTTGGTCAGGAAGCCCAGTACACCGCCGGCCATGGCGCCAACGCCAGCCTGCAGAACAACGTGGGTGGGCTTCTCTACACCGTATTCCTGCATCTGCTCAACGGCTTCGTCAGCCATGGTGCAGTAGCCTTGCATGATCCAGGTCGGGATCTTGGTGTAGCCTTCCCAAGAAGTATCCTGAACCACTTTCCAGCCGTGCTTGTCGGCGTTTTCACAAGCCAGACGTACGGCGTCGTCGTAGTTCAGATCGGTAACAGTACATTCTGCGCCTTCGGCACGAATGTTTTCTACGCGGTCTTTGGCCGCGCCCTTGGGCATGTAAACCTTAGCGTTTTGGCCCAGTTCACGAGCAGCCCAGGCAACACCACGGCCGTGGTTGCCGTCGGTTGCAGTGGCAAAAGTCATTTTGCCGGCATTGTTCGCCTTGTACTCGGCGAAATCGAACGCATCGATATCGATGCCTTCTTCTTCGCACAGCAGCTTACCAATCGCGTAAGAGCCGCCCAGTACCTTGAACGCGTTCAGGCCAAAACGGTAAGACTCATCCTTGACCAGGATCTTCTTGACACCGATGGCTTTTGCCAGTTCGTCCAGAGAAGCAAGCGGGGTGGGTTGGTAGCCAGCCATGCGGCTGTGGAAAGAACGCGCCTTCTTGGCTTCCTCAACGCTGAACAGCTCAGAGGTTTCGCCAGTAAAGAAGCGGTTTTTTTCCAGATCGAATTTCAGAGAGAAAGTGGACACAGCCTAGTCTCCTCACATCCGGGGCAGGCATCCAGATCGGCGCCCGGCCACGGTCTGTCCCGTAACCCGCCGCAGATGGGTGTCCGGCGGATCGAACAGTTTGCGATTCGGGGAAGAAAACAGTGGATGCCGGAGGCATCCACTGTTTAAGAGACGATTACAGTACGCGGTTGCCTGCGCGCTGTACCAGACGCTCCAGAACAGCGTCAACGTCTTTGAACTTGGCGTTCAGGATCATCGCAGCGATGATCAGCGGCTTCCAAGCAGCTTCTTTGTAGGTGTCTACCAGGTACTTGTCGAATACCGCTTCGGTAACTTCACCTTCTTTACAGGACAGACCAGTGATGTCAGCCGGCAGGCAGTGCATGTACAGAGCTTCGCCGCCTTTGGTCTTGGCCATCATTTCTTCGGTGCAGTGCCAATCTTTGTGCAGAGCGTTCTGAGCCAGACACTCTTTTTCCAGAGCCTTCAGGCCGTCTTGGTCGTTAGCGTACAGCAGTTCGGTACGCTTGCCCATTACGTGGTACGGAGCCCAAGACTTCGGGTAAACGATGTCAGCGCCTTCGAAGGCTTCTGCCATGGTGGCAACCTGAGTGAAGGAACCGCCAGAAGCTTTAGCGTTGGCCTTAGCAGTTTCAACAACTTCCGGGATCAGGTCGTAACCTTCCGGGTGAGCCAGAACAACGTCCATACCGAAGCGGGACATCAGACCGATGATACCCTGCGGTACAGACAGCGGCTTGCCGTAAGACGGAGAGTAAGCCCAGGTCATGGCGATCTTCTTGCCTTTCAGAGCTTCCAGGGAACCGTACTTCTCGATGAGCCATGCCAGGTCAGCCATGGACTGAGTCGGGTGGTCGATATCGCACTGCAGGTTAACCATAGCCGGACGCTGCATCAGAACGCCGTTGTCGTAACCGAACTGCAGAGCGTCAGCGAATTCACGCATGTACTTGTTGCCGTAGCCCAGGTACATGTCGTCACGGATACCTACTACGTCAGCGCAGAAAGCAACCATGTTAGCGGTTTCACGAGTGGTTTCACCGTGAGCGATCTGGCTCTTGCCTTCGTCCAGATCCTGAACTGCCAGACCCAGCATGTTACATGCAGAGCTGTAGGAGAAACGGGTACGGGTAGAGTTGTCACGGAACAGGGAGATACCCAGGCCGTTAGAGAAAACGTTGGTAGAAACGTTTGCTGCACGCAGCTGCTTCAGAACCTGAGCGGTCTTCAGAACGCGGTTCAGTTCTGCCGGGGTTTGTTCCCAGGTCAGCAGGAAGTCTTTCTGGTGCAGGTTGGATTCCAGAGATTTGATCTCGCGGATCAGTTCGATAACGCTTTTGCTCATCTTTCTAATTACCTAATTGAAGGTTGAAAGGTAGTGAACGGTGACGACAAAGGGGACTGGGTACCTGTTTTTGTCGTTGCGCAGGTTCATTTCTTCTTACGCAGTTTGAGCTTGTGTAAGCTGCCGGGGCAGTATAAACAAATTGCATGCCATTTTTCAGCAAGCCGCCCCAAATTATTTTTTTAACGTTCTGTAAGTCCTTTTAAAACAATGGGATACGCATCTTCCAGTGATCTGCGTCAGAATTGCGGTCAGCGGATTTTAGAATGAATGTTGATTTTTTAATCGTGCTAGATTGTTTGGTTTCCGCTTTCTCTATCAAAGTGATAACACGATATTTTTTTGATAACGAGGTATTCAGGCGAGGTTCATGTTGCCAGATGCGATGGATGACTAATTTATGAGCAGATTTGGGTTCGTCTTGTTCGGCTCGAGTCACGGAATTCTCACTGCTACAAAAAAGGCCCCGGTTATGGGGCCTATTTATATGTACCTGTCAGAGCTTCTGTCTGAGGTGCAGGATGGCCTCAAGTACGCCGCCGCTGACGGCGCGCGCCTTGTCTGAAACGGTGGTGAAGTCGGCCTTGGCGCCGCGCGGATCGATGTCGCCGATCTTGAAGTCTTTGGGTACTTCGATGCCGGGATTGAGCATGCCACGGATCATGCCGCCGATGGTGGCGTGTACTTCGGTGCTGCCGACGTGGGCAATGACGGCGCCCTGTTCCACGATGTCACCGATCCGGTTACGTGGTTGCATCAGGCCTGCACAGGGCGAGCGCAGCACGCGGTCGTCTGTGTGGCCGGCGATGTTGCCGGGAATTCCGGTATTGGGGGCGGCCGGGCCGTCGTAAATGACGCGTGCTAGGTGGTGGCCGCGATTGGTTTCAACCACAGCGTCGACATCCTCTCCGGCATGGAATCCCGGGCCAAGGCCGACGGTAATGGGGGCCATATCCCGTTCCGAGCCGGTGTTATGCTTGGCCAGAATGGCATCTACCAGCGCGATCGGCTTGAGCTCGGCCAGGCTGCTGCATTCTGCGTCGGTCAGAATCGGCACCTCGCCGCGTTCGAGGATGGCTCTGACTTCTTCTAT
>CAYWUD010000061.1:0-9844 GCA_964461355.1 uncultured Pseudomonadales bacterium
GGTGGCATCCAGGCCCATCTTGGAGCCCAGACCCGCCACCGGCGAGGCAAAGTCGAGGTAATCGATCGGGGTGTTGTCGATAAAGGTACAGTCCCGCCGCGGGTCCATGCGGGTGGTGATCGCCCAGATCACATCCTGCCAGTTGCGGGCATCGATATCCTCATCGACCACGATCACGAACTTGGTGTACATGAACTGGCGCAGGAAGGACCAGACGCCCAGCATGACCCGCTTGGCGTGTCCCGGATACTCCTTGCGCATGCTGACCACCGCGATGCGGTAGGAGCAGCCCTCCGGAGGCAGATAGAAATCGACGATCTCCGGAAACTGTTTTTGCAGAATCGGCACAAACACCTCGTTCAGAGCCACCCCGAGAATGGCCGGCTCATCCGGCGGGCGGCCGGTGTAGGTGCTGTGATAGATCGGGTTGCGGCGATGGGTGATGCGCTCGACGGTAAAGACCGGAAAACGATCAACTTCGTTGTAGTACCCGGTGTGATCGCCGAAGGGCCCTTCTTCGGCGAACTCGCCCGGGGCGATATACCCTTCGAGGACGAATTCGGCGCTGGCCGGTACCATCAGCTCGGAGCCGATGCACTGCACCAGTTCGGTACGGCTGTCGCGCAGCAGACCGGCAAAGGCGTACTCGGACAGGGTGTCGGGTACCGGTGTGACCGCGCCGAGGATAGTGGCCGGATCGGCCCCCAGCGCGACGGCGACCGGGAACGGCTGGCCCGGATGCGCTTCTTGCCAGTCGCGCAGATCCTGAGCGCCACCGCGGTGGCTGAGCCAGCGCATGATCAGCTTGTTCGGCCCGAGCAGCTGCTGGCGATAGATGCCGAGATTATGCCGCTCCTTGCGTGGGCCCCGGGTGATCACCAGCGGCCAGGTCACCAGCGGTGCGGCATCGCCGGGCCAGCAGGTCTGAATCGGCAGGCGGGTCAGATCAACCTGATCTCCTTCGAGCACGATCTCCTGACAGGGGGCCTTTTTCACGATCTTCGGCCCCATGTTCATCACCTTCTTGAACAGCGGCAGCTTCTGCCAGGCGTCCTTGACCCCCTTCGGCGGCTCCGGTTCCTTCAGATAGGCCAGCAGCTTGCCCACTTCACGCAGGGCGTCGACGTGTTCTTCGCCCATGCCGTAGGCCACTCGCTGCGGCGTGCCGAACAGGTTGGCCAGTACCGGGATTTCGGAGCCGATCGGGTTTTCGAACAGCAGCGCCGGGCCGCCGGCCCGCAGGGTGCGGTCGCAGATCTCGGTGATCTCGAGGTTCGGATCGACCGGCAGGCTGATCCGCTTGAGTTCACCGCGTTGTTCCAGATGGTCGATAAAGTCGCGCAGGTCTCGGTATTTCATCCGGGGACTCGATTGTTTCGGGCATAAAAAAGGGCAGGATACCCTGCCCTAGGTCAAGTTGTCGCCTTTACTTGCGCTTCATCGACTGGAAGAACTCTTCGTTGGTCTTGGTGTCCTTCATACGGTCGGCGAGGAACTCGACGGCGGAGATCTCGTCCATCGGGTGCAGCAGCTTGCGCAGGATCCACATCCGTTGCAGCTCTTCTTCGCTGGTCAGCAGATCTTCACGGCGGGTACCGGACTTGTTGATGTTGATCGCCGGGAAGACGCGTTTTTCGGCGATACGGCGGTCCAGATGGACCTCCATGTTACCGGTGCCCTTGAACTCTTCGAAGATCACTTCGTCCATCTTCGAGCCGGTATCGACCAGCGCGGTTGCCAGAATGGTCAGGCTGCCGCCGTGCTCGATATTACGCGCCGCACCGAAGAAGCGTTTCGGGCGCTCCAGGGCGTGGGCGTCGACACCACCGGTCAGTACCTTGCCGGATGACGGGATCACGGTGTTGTAGGCACGGGCCAGACGGGTAATGGAGTCGAGCAGGATCACCACGTCCTTCTTGTGTTCGACCAGACGCTTGGCCTTTTCGATCACCATCTCGGCCACCTGAACGTGGCGTGCCGGCGGTTCGTCGAAGGTGGAGGCAACCACTTCGCCACGTACGGAACGGGCCATTTCGGTCACTTCTTCCGGACGTTCGTCGATCAGCAGGACGATCAGATGGCATTCGGGGTTGTTGCGCGTGATGTTGTAGGCGATGTTCTGCAGCATCAGGGTCTTACCCGCTTTCGGCGGGGAGACGATCAGACCACGCTGGCCCTTGCCGATCGGTGAGACCAGATCGATGATGCGGGCGGTCAGATCCTCGGTGGACCCGTTACCCACTTCCATGATCAGGCGTTCCTGCGGGAACAGCGGGGTCAGGTTCTCGAACAGGATCTTGTTCTTGGCGTTGTCCGGATGATCGAAGTTGATCTCGTTGACTTTCAGCAGCGCGAAGTAGCGTTCGCCGTCCTTGGGCGGGCGAATCTTGCCGGAGATGGTGTCCCCGGTGCGCAGGTTGAAGCGGCGGATCTGGCTCGGAGAGACGTAGATGTCATCGGGTCCGGCCAGGTAGGAACTGTCGGCGGAGCGCAGGAAGCCGAAACCGTCCTGCAGGATTTCCAGCACACCGTCACCGTAGATGTCTTCGCCGCTGCGTGCATGACGCTTGAGAATGGCAAAGATCACGTCCTGCTTGCGTGAGCGAGCCAGGTTGTCCAGGCCAATCTCCTTGGCGATGTCCAGCAGCTCGGGCACGGACTTTTTCTTTAACTCGGTAAGATGCATAACGGATATGTATGAATAGATGATGTGACAGTGCCGGGCATGGGTCGGCCGGGAGGAATCGGGCCGGTAACGAGGCATGGCCGGAACTGGAATATGATGCGTTTAAGTCGGGTATCGGAAAGCGAAAACGGGTGTGAGGGCGATATTTTTGTAATGGGCCGTAGGCTGGATGAGGATACGACGGTACGACCACTCACTGTCGGGGAAGTGTAGCAGTATCCCCGACAGGCTGGAAAGGCTTTTGCCTCTAATAATTACGGAAGCAAAAGCCTGACAGAATCTTAGAGATTGCTGTCGATAAAGGCGGCCAGTTGCACCTTGGACAGGGCGCCGACCTTGGTGGCTTCGACATTGCCGCCCTTGAACAGCATCAGGGTCGGGATGCCGCGCACGTTGTATTTCGGCGGAGTCTGTTCGTTGTCGTCAATGTTCAGCTTGCAGACTTTCAGCTTGCCGGCATATTCCTGGGCGATTTCGTCCAGAATCGGCGCGATCATCTTGCACGGACCACACCATTCGGCCCAGTAGTCCAGCAGGACCGGAACGTCGGAGTTGAGGACGTCCGCTTCAAAACTGGCATCGGTAACCTTGATAATTTCGCTCATCGATTTGCTCTCCAATCGCACTGAATCGAGAATGGGGTGGATCATAGCACTGCACGGGAGACAGACCAATCTGTGGGTTCTATGCCAAGATAAGTAGAGTCAAACCGCCGATACTTCCCTGTTTGGGGGATCGTGCCCGAAGTTTCAAGTCCTACCAGCATAGTAAACAGCATGACAAGACGAGCGTATCCGCGGCTTAAGAACCATATTGCAGCGATCGACCTGGGCTCCAACAGTTTCCACATGATCGTGGCCCGGCAGGATTACGAGGAGCTGCGCCCGCTTGAACGGCTGGGCGAGAAGGTCAAGCTGGCGGCCGGGCTTGGCCCCAAGCAGCTGCTGGATGATGCGGCGATGGCCCGGGGCTGGGCCTGCCTGAAACGGTTTGCCGACTATATCGAGGGGATGGCACCCGAATCGGTGCGCGTGGTGGCTACCGATGCGCTGCGTCGGGCCAAGAACCGCGAGCAGTTTACCAAGCGTGCCGAAGCGATTCTGGGCGTACCGGTAGAGGTGATTGCCGGTCGTGAAGAGGCGCGTCTGATCTACCTGGGCGTGGCGCATACTTGCAGTGATGATGCGGCCAGCCGGCTGGTGGTCGATATCGGTGGCGGCAGTACCGAATTCATTATTGGTGAGCGCTTCGAGCCGCGTCTGCTGGAAAGCCTGCATATGGGCTGTGTGTCCTACAGCCGCCGTTTCTTTCCCGAAGGCGAGTTTACCGGCAAGAGCTTTCGTGCGGCCTACTACAGTGCGCGACGCGAGCTGCTGCCGATTCAGCAGGCTTACCGCGACTACGGCTGGACCGATGCGGTGGGCTCGTCCGGTACCGTAAAGGCAGTGCAGCTGGTGCTGGACGCGCTGGCGATGGGTGAGGCCGGCATTACCGTCGAGGGGATGCGTGAACTCAAGCGGCGGGTGCTGAAGGCGGGCTCGGTCGATGCTCTGGATCTTCCCGGGCTGAAGGAAGACCGCCGCCCGACCTTTGCTGCGGGGCTGGCGATCCTGATGGCGGTGTTCGATGCGCTGAAGGTCAAGACCATGCAGTTTTCCACCGGCGCGCTGCGCGAAGGGCTGCTGTACGACCTGGTCGGACGTGCCCAGCACGAGGATGTGCGCGAGCGCACCGTCAACGCGATGATGCAGCGCTACCACGTGGATGCCTTTCATGCGCGGCGGGTCGAGCGCGACTGCATGCGCCTGTTCGACATGGCGGCCTTCAGCTGGGGGCTCGATGATCAGGAGGATGCCCAGCTGCTGCGCTGGGCGGTGCGCCTGCACGAGATCGGCCTCGATATCTCCCACGTGCAGTTTCACAAGCACGGCGCCTACCTGCTGACCCACTCGGATATGCTCGGTTTTTCCCGCCAGCAGCAGAGCGAGCTGGCCGATCTGGTGCGCAGCCATCGCCGGGCCTACACCAAGGCACAGTTTCGAATTCCCGAAGCCGAGCGTGATGAACGTCTGCTGCGCCTGTGTATCCTTTTGCGCCTGGCCATTGTCTTCAACCATGCGCGCAAGGATCTGCACTGGCCCAACTACCTGCTGCAGGTGGGCCACCGTCATCTGAAACTGCAGTTGGGCGAGCTCTGGCTGAAGGCGCACCCGCTGACCGAGGCCGACCTCAAGGCCGAGGCGCTGGCCATGGCCAAGATCGGCTATCGCCTGGAGCTGTGCTAGGCCTTGGGCTCAGGTCAGCTCGACAGGCGCTGCAGCAGGCGTTCCTGGGCACTGCGACGGTGCTGGCCGCGGCGGGGTCGGTTTTTCAGATAGCTGCCATCGGGTTGCAGTAACCAGCTGCCGCTGTTGTCCGAACAGTAGTATTCCAGCTCCCGTTTGACCCGCGCCTTGAGACGCGGGTCTTCGACCGGATAACAGGTTTCCACCCGGGCATCGAGGTTGCGCACCATCCAGTCGGCACTGCCGCAGTAGACCAGCTCATCATCACCGTGCTGGAAGTAGAACACCCGTGTGTGTTCGAGAAAACGGCCGATGATCGAGCGCACCTCGATGTTTTCCGACAGGCCGGGAATGCCCGGGCGCAGACAGCAGGGCCCACGGATGATCAGATCGACCTGCACGCCGGCCTGCGCCGCCTTGTACAGTGCCTTGATCACCATCGGCTCGGTCAGTGCGTTGCACTTGACGATGATGCGCGCCGGCTGGCCGGCCTGAGCAAACTGCGCTTCCTGATTGATCAGTTCGATCAGTCGGCGCTTGAGGGTGAAGGGGGCGTGTAACAGCTTCTTCACCCGCACGGCCTTGCCCATCCCGGTCAGCTGCTGGAAGATCTTGTGTACGTCGGCGGTCAGATCCTTGTCTGCGGTGATCAGGCTGTAGTCTGAGTACAGCTTGGCATTGCCGGCGTGGTAGTTGCCGGTACCGAGCTGGGCGTAGCGGACGATCTTTTTCCCTTCCCGGCGCACCACCAGAATCATCTTGGCGTGGGTCTTGTAGCCGACCACGCCATACACCACCAGCGCGCCGGCTTCCTGCAGGCGCCGGGCCAGTTCGAGGTTTTCCGCCTCGTCAAAGCGGGCGCGGATCTCGACGACCACGGTGACCTCCTTGCCGTTGCGGGCCGCTTCGACCAGAGCATTGACGATCTCCGAGCGGTTGCCGGTGCGGTACAGGGTCTGCTTGATCGCCAGCACGTCCGGATCCTTGGCCGCCTGGCGCAGCAGATCGACCACCGGGGTGAAGGACTCGAACGGGTGCAGCAGCAGGTGATCGCGCAGCTTGATCGATTCGAACAGCTGTTCGGGGTTTTTCAGATCCTGCGGATAGCCCTGGGTAAAGGGCTGGAACTGCAGATCGCTGCGGCTGGGGTTGTTGCACAGGTCCATCAGGCGGATCAGGTTTACCGGGCCGCCGACTTCATACAGCTCGCGTTCGGTCAGGCCGAACTGATCGAGCAGATAGCGGGTCAGGTGTTCAGGACAGTTGTCGGCCACCTCGAGGCGCACGGCACTGCCGTAACGGCGCGCCTGCAGCTCGCCCTGCAGGGCAACGGCGAGATCCTCGGTTTCGTCCGGGTCCAGGCTGAGATCGCTGTTTCGGGTCAGGCGGAACTGGTAGCAGCCGCGAATACGCATGCCCGGGAACAGGTCTTCGGCATGCTGGTGGATGATCGAGCTGAGAAAGATGTAGTGCTCGCCACTGTTGTTGCACAACTCCGGGGGTAGCTGAATCAGCCGCGGCAGCGAACGCGGTGCCGGCACGATCGCCATCCCCGTTTCGCGGCCAAAGGCATCCTTGCCTTCGAGTTCGACAATAAAGTTGAGAATCTTGTTCGCCAGACGCGGGAACGGGTGCGCCGGATCGAGCCCCAGCGGACTGATCACCGGCATGATTTCGGCGTAGAAAAACTCCCGCAGCCATGCGCGCTGCGCTTCGTTCAGGCGGCTGCGGCGCAGGAAATGGATTCCTTCGCGCTCGAGCGCCGGCAGCAGCTCTTCGGTCAGCAGCTGATACTGACGCGCCACCTGTTCGTGCGCGATCTGACCGATCTCGTCGAGAATCTGCTGCGGGCTGGTGCCGTCGATGCTGGTCTGTTCGCGTTGAAAGCTGATCTGCTGGCGCAGTCCGGCGACACGGATTTCGAAGAACTCGTCCATGTTGCTGGAAAAGATGATCAGGAACCGCAGGCGTTCTAGGAGCGGATAGTCGCTGTTGCGCGCCTGCTCCAGCACGCGGATGTTGAACTGCAGATGGCCGAGTTCCCGGTTGAGGTAATACTCCGGGTTATTGAGGTCGGTGACCGGGGCCGTTGTGTTGCTGTGCTTCGAGCTCTGTGTGCTGTGCATATCCATGCCGACAGTGTCCTGAATGGGGAAGAGGGCGCCGCAGCGCCCCGGTATCCTGTTTCAGGATTATTGCAGTTTTATGGCAGCCTGCTTGGCGAAGTAGGTCAGAATGGCATCTGCCCCGGCGCGCTTGATGCTCAGCAGCGCCTCCATCACGCAGGCATCCTCGTCCAGCCAGCCGTTCTGGGCGGCGGCCTTGAGCATCGCGTACTCGCCGCTGACCTGATAGACCAGCGTAGGGGCGCCGAAGGTCTGTTTGACCTTTTGTACGATATCGAGGTAGGGCAGGCCCGGCTTGACCATCACCATGTCGGCGCCTTCTTCAAGGTCGAGTGCGACTTCGTGCAGTGCTTCGTCGCTGTTGGCCGGATCCATCTGGTAGCTGTACTTGTTGCTCTTGCCGAGGTTGGCACTGGAACCGACCGCATCGCGGAACGGTCCGTAGAAACTGGACGCGTATTTTGCCGAATAGGCCAGAATGCGCGTGTTGCCATGGCCGGCCGCTTCCAGTGCGCTGCGGATCGCGCCGATGCGCCCGTCCATCATGTCCGAGGGGGCGACGACATCGGCGCCCGCGGCGGCATGGGAAAGAGCCTGTTTGACCAGCGTGTCGACGGTGATGTCGTTGAGCACATAGCCGTCTTCGTCGGTAATGCCGTCCTGACCGTGCAGGGTGTAGGGATCAAGGGCCACATCCGTGATCACGCCAAGTTCCGGGAAGGCGCTTTTCAGCGCGCGTACGCTGCGCTGAACCAGTCCGTTCGGGTCGTAGGCGGCGGCCGCATCGAGGCTCTTGGCGCTCTGGGGGGTGACCGGAAACAGGGCAATGGCCGGAATGCCGAGGGCTACCAGTTCTTCTGCTTCGGCCAGCAGCAGGTCGAGGCTCAGGCGCTCGACGCCCGGCATCGACGGAATCGCTTCACGCTGGTTTTCGCCTTCGAGGACAAAGACCGGCAGAATCAGGTCATCGACGCTGAGGCGGTTTTCACGCATCAGACGGCGGCTGAAGGCATCACGGCGCATACGGCGCATACGGGTGGCCGGGTAACGGCGGGCTGTGGCTGAAAAGGACAACGTGATCTCCCCTTGCACGGGAGGTTGATCCGCCCGGCAGCTCCAGTGAACATGGATTATCTGTATGCCCTCTATTATCGCCTGTTGGCGCTGAAAGAAAACGGCGAGGCGGCAGGTTGTACCCGGCAGGCCCGCGTAGAAGGAAACCACGATGAAAAAAAACAAGCTCGGCATCCTGTTGATACTGGGGCTGTTGATCGGCGCTTTTTACCTGTTCGACGGTGGTCGCTACCTGACGCTGACGTTCTATCAGCAGAGCTATGCCGACAGTCCGCTGGGATCGGGTGTGCTGTTTTTTGTGATTTATCTGCTGGTGACCGGGCTTTCGATTCCCGGGGCCACGGTGCTGACGCTGGTGGGGGCGGCAATTTTCGGTTTCTGGCCGGCTCTGGTGATGATCTCCTTTGCCAGCACGCTGGGAGCGACGCTGGCTTCGGGCCTGTCGCGTACGCTGCTGCGGGACTGGGTGCAGAGCCGTTTCGGCGGCTATCTCGGTGCGATCGATCGCGGTATGGCGCGTGATGGCGCGCTGTATCTTTTCAGCCTGCGCCTGATTCCGGTGATCCCCTTCTTTATCATCAATCTGGTGATGGGGCTGACGCGGATGCGCCTGGTCACGTTCTACTGGGTCAGCCAGCTGGGGATGCTGCCGGGTACCCTGGTTTATGTAAACGCCGGGGCACAGATCGGGGCGCTGGAGGAGATCAGTGTCCAGGGTATTCTGACCCCCGGCATTCTGGGCGCGTTTGTCCTGCTGGGTCTGTTTCCGCTGCTGGCGCAGAAGCTGCTGAACGGAGTGCGGCGCTATCGGGTCTACCGTGGCTGGAACAAGCCGCGGCACTTTGACAACAACCTGCTGGTGATCGGTGCCGGTGCCGGCGGGCTGGTTTCGGCCTACATCGGGGCAGCGGTGAAGGCCAAAGTGACCCTGATCGAGAAGGGGGCAATGGGCGGCGATTGCCTCAATACCGGCTGTGTACCGAGCAAGGCGTTGATCCGCTCCTCACGGATCAACCATTACTTCACCCGCGCGGCGGAGTTCGGCCTCAAGGGGCAGGGGGATGCGGATTTCGCCGCCGTGATGGCGCGGGTACAGCAGGTGATAGCGAGGGTGGCGCCCCATGACTCGGTCGAGCGCTATCAGGAGCTGGGTGTCCACTGTATCCAGGGGGCGGCGAAACTGGTTTCACCCTGGGAGGTGGAGGTGAATGGCCAGCGCATCAGTGCCCGTACCCTGATTCTGGCGACCGGCGGACGCCCGCGGGTGCCGGCGATCGAGGGGCTGGATGCGGTCGATTACTACACCTCCGATACCATCTGGGCGCTGCGTCAAAAGCCTGAGCGGCTGCTGGTGCTGGGCGGCGGGCCGATCGGCTGTGAGCTGGCGCAGGCGTTTGCGCGTCTCGGGATTGCGGTAACCCTCGTGCTGCGCGGCACGCGCCTGCTACCCAAGGAGGACCCGGAGGTCGCCGAGTTGGTGGCCGAGCGCTTCAAGGCGGAAGGTATCGAGCTTGCCTTGGGCCATCAGGTGCAGCGTTGCCGCCGCGAGGATGACGCGCAGTGGCTGGAGGTCGAGGTGGCGGGCCAGATCAAGCGCCTGCCCTTTGATGCCCTGCTGCTCGCCTACGGCCGTCAGGCCAATACCGACGGGCTGGGGCTTGAAAGCCTGGGTC
>CAYWUD010000062.1:0-4369 GCA_964461355.1 uncultured Pseudomonadales bacterium
CGACCTGCTGCTGCGCACCATGCGGGCCTATTTCCTCGATCTTGCCAGCCGCCGGGTGGACCTGAAACTTTCGGCCAAGATCATGGCGCGGGTACTGGGGTTGAGGCTCGAAGCGCGGCCGCAGTCCAGTGGCTCCTTTGCTGCCAATCTGCGCTCGTTCGAAACGGTGCGTGATTTCATTACCTCGGCGTCGATGGCGGCGCTGATCGATCTGCCCTTCACCCTGGTGTTTCTGGCGGTACTGTTCTGGATCGCCGGGCCGATGATTCTGCCGCTGCTGGTCGGGATCATCGTGGTGGTCTGCTATGCCATGTCGACGCAGCGCAAGATGCGTGAGCTGACCGAAACCACCTACCGGGCCAGTGCGATGCGCAATGCCACGCTGATCGAAAGTCTGGTCGGGCTCGATACCCTCAAAGCGGTCGGTGGCGAGAGCACCATGCAGCGCAAGTGGGAAAACAGTGCTGCGTTTCTGGCTCGCAGTGGCGTGCAGCTGCGCCTGTTGTCCAACTCCAATATCAACCTCTGTCTCTGGACCCAGCAGATGGTGGCGCTGTCGGTGATCATTCTCGGCGTCTACCTGATCTCGATGGGCGAGCTGTCGATGGGGGGCTTGATCGCCTGCTCCATGCTCAGTGCGCGGGGCATGGCCCCGGTCGCGCAGATGGCCGGCCTGCTGGCGCAGTATCACAATGCTGAAACCGCGCTGAAATCGCTCAATCAGGTGATGGAGATGCCGATCGAGCGGCCCGAGGATGCGTCCTTTGTCTCGCGCCCCGAAATCAAGGGCGCCATCGAGTTCCGCAATGTCAGCTTCAGTTATCCGGAAAGTGATATACCGGTGCTGAAGAATGTCTCCTTCAGCATGCGCCCGGGCGAGCATGTGGCGATTCTGGGCAAGATCGGTTCGGGCAAGACCACCCTGCAGAAGCTGGCCATGGGCCTGTACCAGCCCACCGAAGGCGCGGTGCTGGTGGATGGCATCGATCTGCGCCAGCTCGATCCGGCCGAGCTGCGTAACCAGATCGGTTACGTACCGCAGACGCCGACCCTGTTCTACGGCACGCTCAAGGAAAACCTGCTGCTGTCGCGTCCGCTGGCCGATGACCGGGCCCTGGTGCGCGCGGCCGAAATTGCCGGTCTGGGCGAGTTTATCAACACCCATCCGCAGGGGTTCGACATGATGGTCGGCGAGCGCGGCGAGTGGCTGTCCGGTGGCCAGCGTGATGCGGTGGCGATCGCCCGCGCCGTACTCAGCGGTCCGGCGCTGCTGCTTCTGGATGAGCCGACCGGCTCCATGGATCACTCCTCCGAGAGCTGGGTCAAGCAGCAGCTGCATCACTTCTGCCGCCACCGCACGATGATGGTGATTACGCACCGCAACTCCCTGCTGGAGCTGGTCGATCGCATTATCGTGGTGCATGGCGGACAGATCGTGGCCGACGGTCCGAAGGATACGGTGATAGAAGCGTTGCGCCAGGGGCGCATCGGGAGCGGACAATGAGCGAGCAGCAGGCACAGGGGCCCGAGCAGCCCGCAGGGATCCAGATCGGTCAGCCGCCCGAGGCGCCGCACAAGCCGCGGCTGCTTGACCGCCTGTTTCAGCCCTGGATACCTCAGGAGGAGCCCGATCAGCTGGACTGGGTGGTCGATGCCGACCGCGCCCGGATCGAGCAGAATCCGATTCGTGCACAGGCGATTCTGTACTGCCTGGTGGTGATCGTGCTGTTGCTGGTGATCTGGTCTGCCTTTGCCGAGATCGATGAGGTGACCCGCGGCGAGGGCAAGGTGATCCCCTCGCGGCAGGTGCAGATCATTCAGTCGCTCGATGGTGGCGTGGTCACGGAACTCTTGGTCAAAGAGGGCGATACGGTAGAGCCCGGCCAGCTTTTGGTGCGGCTCGACGATACCCGTTTTACCGCCTCGTTTCGTGAAAACCAGTCCGAGTTCATGGCGCTCAGTGCCAAGGCGGGGCGCCTGAGTGCGCTGGCCGAAGGCAAGAGTTTCGAGCCCGATGCAAAGTTGCTGCAGGTGATTCCCGAAGTGGTCGAGCGCGAAATGCGCCTGTACCGGTTCAGCCTGGATGAACTCGAAGCCGAGCAGAATATTGCCCTCCAGCAGCTGCGTCAGCGCGAGCAGGAGCTGGTGGAAATCATGGCGCGGCGCGATCAGCTGCAGGAAGGGCTGCGTCTGGCCAGTCGCGAGCTGCGTCTGACCCGCCCGCTGGTGCGCAGCGGCGCGGTTTCCGAGGTGGAGCTGCTGCGCCTTGAGCGGGATGTCAACCAGCTCAAGGGTGATCTGGCCCAGGCCGAGGCGCAGATCGGGCGGGTCGAGGCGGCTGTCGAAGAAGCGCGCAACAAGGAGGATGACGTCAAGCTGACCTTCCTCAACAACATTCGCGAACAGCTCACCGACACCATGACGCGCATCAACAGCCTCAAGGAGAGCAGTCTCGGGCTGTCCGATCGGGTGGCCCAGACCGAGGTGCGCTCGCCGGTGCGCGGAACCGTCAAGAGCCTGTATTACAACACCATTGGCGGGGTGGTACTGCCGGGCAAGGAGATTGTCGAGGTGGTGCCGCTGAACGACACGCTGGTGCTCGAAGCACGCATTCAGCCGAAGGATATCGCCTTTTTGCGGCCCGGCCAGAAAGCGCTGGTGAAATTTACCGCCTATGATTTTGTTGTATTCGGTGGTTTGGATGCCGTCGTCGAACAGATCGGTGCCGATACCGTAATGGATGACAAGGGTAATCCCTACTATCTGGTACGGGTACGTACGCTGGAGTCGAGTCTGGGGGAGGATAAGCCGATTATTCCGGGGATGGTGGCCGAGGTGGATATCCTCACCGGCAAGAAGACCATCCTGGCTTATCTGATGAAGCCTGTTCTGCGGGCCAAACAGTACGCATTGAGTGAGCGATGAGCGAACAGATCTTTCTGCATGCAAACGCCGAAGAGCAGCCGCGCTGGCGAGAGGCTTTTCCCGAGGCCAAGATGGTCAACTCGATGGCGCGCTTTCGTGCGCTGCCGCCGGTGCTCGACCGCATTGTCTGGCTTGATTTTTCGCCGATGGACGAGCACGAGCGTTATGAGTGCCTGCACGAACTGGTCGCGCAGCAGGCGCGGGTGGTGGTACTCAGCGCCAATCCTTGCGAAGCCGAAGCGCTGAAGGTGATGCAGGCCGGCGCCAAGGGCTACTGCCATGAGCTGGCCGCACCAAGGCAGCTTGAGCAGGTGGCGATGGTGATCGGCAATGGCGGTCTCTGGGTCGGCCCCGACCTGATGCAGCAGCTGATGCGCCTGACCATCCATGCCGCCCGTCAGCAGCCCCATGGTCTGGACCCGAAACTGCTGCAGCAGCTGACCAGCCGTGAGCAGGGCGTGGCCCGCGAGGTGGCCCGAGGGGCCTCCAATCTCGAGATTGCCGAACTCCTGCAGATTTCCGAACGTACGGTTAAGGCGCATCTCTCGGCGATCTTCGACAAGCTGCAGGTGCGTGACCGCGTGCAACTGGCCCTGAAGCTCAATCAGGTTAGCCACTAGCGACCTGCTCCCGTCTTGCTCTCCCGGGCCCGCTGATGCGGGCCCTGTTGTTTTCTGTCCGGCTGCGCCAAACCGAAAAAAAAGTGCATTTCCACTGATGCACCAAAGTACGTTTTTTGAACAATATGCTTTGCTTATAGTTGCTGACCTATTACTCATTTTTGCTGGAGGCGGTATGGTCGCAACGAACCCTGTGGTGGTGGTGTCGGAGATATCCGGTACGGTATTTGCGCGTGCACAGGACGGTACGCTGCGACCGCTCAGGGAGGGCGATCAACTCAGAGAGGGAGAGGTGCTGGTAACCCCGCAGGGCAGTTATGCCCAGCTGGTGACGGTAGAGGGTGATCCGCTGCCGACGCTGGCGGTGGGCGAATTGCGCCTGACCCCCGAGATGCTGCAGAACCCTTGGGGGCAGGATGCTCAGGACAGTGCCCTGTATCAGGAGAGCCTGGCCGAGCTGGTCGAGGTGCTCAACAGCGGCCTGCCTCTGGATGTCGTGCTCAGTGCTACCGGCGCCGGTGGGTCCGGGGGCGGTGACGAGGGGCACGATTTTGTGCTGCTCGAACGCATCAGCGAAACGATCGATGCGTTGCAGCTCGAGCCTGCGGTTACAGCGGAGGCCGGCGATACGCTGTTCGAGGCCGCCGGCGGTGCGGCCAATACCGAAGATACGTCCCTGCTCGAACAGGATAACGAGCCTCCGACGCTGACGATCACAAGCGATGATGCCCTGCTGAGTGAAGGCGAGGCCTCGACCATCACCTTTGAGTTCTCCGAAGCGGTGACCGACTTTACCGGTGACGACATCGTTGTGACCGGCGGTA
>CAYWUD010000062.1:4469-9791 GCA_964461355.1 uncultured Pseudomonadales bacterium
GCATCAGCGTGGCGGATGATCGCTACACCGACCTGTCCGGCAATCCGGGCAGCGGCGACAGCCTGAATCTCGGGGTGGATACCCAGGGGCCGAGTCTGGTGATCAGCAGCAATGACGCCCTGTTGAGTGAAGGCGAAGCCGCGACCATCACCTTCGAATTCTCCGAAGCGGTGACCGACTTTACCGGTGACGACATCGTTGTGACCGGCGGTACCCTGACCGGCCTGACCCAGGTCGATGACAACACCTGGACGGCGACCTTTACCCCGGAGGCGGGTTACGAGGGCGAGGCCAGCATCAGCGTGGCGGATGATCGCTACACCGACCTGTCCGGCAATCCGGGCAGCGGTGACAGCCTGAATCTCGGGGTGGATACTCAGGGCCCGAGCGTACAGATCAGCGCTGATGATGCGTCTCTGTCCGAAGGTGCCGTGACCGAGGTGCTCTTTAGCTTCAGTGAGGCGGTGGCCGGATTCAGCGCGGATGATGTTGTGGTCAGTGGCGGCGTGCTCAGCAACCTGACCCAGCTTGATGACAGCACCTGGTCAGCCACCTTTACCCAGCAGGGCAGCGAAGCGCCGGCTATCAGCGTGATCAACGGCAGCTACACGGATCTGGCCGGCAATCAGGGCAGCCCGGATGCGCTCGACCTGAATCTGGCGCCTCAGGTTGAGGCGGCCGTGCTGCTTGAAGACATGATCGAGGACGGCGGCATTATCACCATCACCCAGGACGACCTGCTGCAGGGCGCGCGTGATGCCGATGGCGATGCGTTGACCGCGACCGATCTTCAGCTTGTGCAAGGTGCCGGTACGTTGATCGATCAGGGGGATGGCTCCTGGACCTTCGAGCCGGATCCGCACTGGAGCGGTGAGGTCGGGTTCGAGTTCGTTGTCACCGATGGTCAGGCTCAGACACCCGGCAGCGCTCAGCTGCAGGTGATTGCCGATGCCGATGCGCCCCTGCTCAAGGTCGACAGTGACCCGGCGGGTGGCGACGTCGGCGGCGGGCTGCTGTTGCCGCCGAGTACGGGGCTGCTGTTGCAGCAGTTTGATCAGCTGTCCGAGTTCGGCGCAGAGGACGCAAAAGACGCGCATGCACTGGAGGCAGTCCTCACTCAGCGTGAGGCGGACGAGAGTACGCTCGTTGCAGCGCTCGGCAGCGGTGATTCACGCGAAGAGGCGCTGAATCTGCCGACCGATTCGGCCCTGTCCGTAACCGGACTGGTCTATCTGGAGGCGGGCAAGAGCTACAGTTTCTCCGGGCATCGTGATGACACCATGCATATCGAACTCGGAGGCGAAGCCGTTTACAGCGTCGGCTGGGATCACTGGGGCAGCTATCAGAGCAGTGCCTTTACGCCGGCGGTCAGTGGTTATTACGAGCTCGAAGCCTATGTCTATAACGCGACCGGTCCGGGCAGTTTCAGCCTGGAGGTTTCGGTCGACGGTGGCGCTCCGGCGCCGATCGGCAGTCTGCCGATCTACAGCGAAATCGCCGATGTCGATGCCGGTGGCGGGCGTCATGGAGGCTATGAAGACCTTGGTGATGGCGGCTTTTATCCGGCAGAGCCGGGTACCGGTTTTGCCGGCAGCGAGATCATGCTGCCGGGTCTTGTGGCCGAACTGGTGGATCGTGACGGCTCCGAGCAGCTCAGCATCACGGTCGACAATCTGCCCGCCGGGATGGTCCTGAGTGATGGCGTGCACAGTTTCACCGCCAGTATTGACCACGGCCAGCTGGATATTACCGGCTGGGATCTTGGCAATCTGAGCATTACCGGTGTGCCCGATTACAGCGGCCGCTTCGATCTTCAGTTCACCGCCACGGCTACCGAACAGTCGAACGGCGATACCGCATCGAGCCAGATCAGTATTCCTGTCACGATTCTTGAAAGTGCCCCGGCGGTGGTGATCAGTGCTGCCGATAACCTGCTGGCGATCGGTGAGAGCACCGAAATCACCTTCACCTTCGATGAGGCGGTGACCGATCTTGAGGCCTCCGATATCGAAGTCAGCGGGGGCAGCCTGAGCGGTCTGACCCAGATCGATGATACGACCTGGACGGCCACCTTTACTCAGGAAGGCAGCGATGCACCGGTGATTGCGGTGATCGATGACAGCTACACCGACCTCGTGGGCAACCATGGCAGCGGCGGCAGTCTTGAGCTCAGTACCGACCTCAGTGCGCCGACGCTGGCGATTCGCAGTGACGACCTGCTGCTCGGCGAAGGTGAAACAGCGACCCTGACCTTTGCCTTCAGCGAGCCGGTCGTCGGCTTTGATGCCTCCGATATCGAGATCGAGGGGGGCACGCTTGACGCCGCATCACTGATGACTGCCGATGGTGGGCAGACCTGGACAGCCACAATGACGGCCGATCCGGCCTACGTCGGGCCGGTCGAGGTGCGGGTGGCCGACAGTGCTTATACCGATGTCGCCGGTAATCCCGGTAGCGGCGACACGCTGGCCCTGAATGCCGATACACAGGCGCCGACGGTGCTCATCAGTACGACACAGACGACCGTGGCGGCCGGTGATGCGGTGACGGTGACCTTTACCTTCAGCGAGGCGGTAGCCGGATTCAATCCGGGTGATGTTGCCGTCAGCGGCGGTCACCTGAGCGATTTTGCCCAGCAGGATGCCGATACCTGGACGGCCACCTTTACCCGTGAAGGCAGCGAGGCGCCGAGTATTGCGGTGGTCAACGAAAGCTATACCGACCTTGCCGGCAACCTCGGACGGGGCGATGTCGTGGCACTCAATCAGGCCCCGGTGGCCCGTGATGATGTGCTCGAGGTCTATGAGGGCCAGCGTCAGAACGTCGAGGTGCTCCTCAATGACAGCGATCCGGAGCAGAACCCGCTGAGCATTGTTTCGGCAACTGCCGGGCAGGGTACGGTCAGTATCAATGCCGACGGCACCCTGAGTTATCAGGCCAATCCCGGTTATAACGGCACCGACAGCATCGAGTATGTGATCAGCGATGGTCAGGGCGGCACCGATACCGCTCATGTGGCCGTGACCGTGCTGGCGCAGGCCGAGGCGCCGCTGTTGCGGCTGGGTACCGCCGCGGGTGATGAAGATAGCGCCATTGAGCTGATGATTGACGTGGCGCCGGCCGATGCGTCGGACCGGATCAGCAGTATCACGTTAAGCGGTCTGCCCGATGGCGCCGAGCTCAGCAATGCCCAGGGCGATACGCTGCAGATTGTCGACGGGCGCATCACGCTGACGCAAGACCAGCTGGAAGGGCTGGCCGTGACGCCGCCGGCACACTCGGATCATGATTTCACGCTGTCGGTGGTGGCAACGGCCACCAGCCTGGATGGTACGCACAGCCAGTCAAGCAGCGCTCAGCTGCCGGTGGCAGTGAACGCCGTGGCCGATCAGCCGCTGCTGAGCGTCGCCCTGGGTAGCGTGCAGTCGGTCGCCGTGCTGGCCGATCTTGATAATCTGGATCGCATCACCGTGGGTGAGCAGATCATCGATACGCGCATCGATCGCGTGGTCACCGGTGATGCCTGGGCCAACCAGCTGCTGGGCGACAACATGCAGGCCAGTAACGAGCTGTTTCATGGTCTGGACGGTGATGATCAGATGGTCGGCTATGGCGGTGATGATGTCTTTATCGCTGGCGGCGGCAACGATGCCATCTACGCCGGTTCCGGGATGGATACGGTGATCTTTTCCGGCAGCCGTGAGGATTATCTGATCATTCCCGATGATCACAACGGCGCCTACCTGAATGTGGTCGATACCCGCGGGTTCGATTCGGCTCCGGAAAACGTGGGGCTGATGGATGCCGGCGATCACCTTTACGATGTCGAGCGGCTGGTCTTCGACGATGGCATCTATCTGTATGACCCGGACACCGGTGAGCTGTCTCAGCTCAGAGAGCTGAGTTTTGCGCTGGATATCCGCGCGGCTCTGCAGGATACCGATGGCAGCGAACAGCTGACGATCGAGGTGGCCGGTTTGCCCGAAGGCGCTCGACTCTCGGCCGGAACCGAGCATGCCGATGGTCACTGGAGCCTGAGTGCCGAACAGCTGGATGGGCTGCAGTTGACGGTACCCGAAGAGAGCGCCGACTTTGATCTTCAGGTCACGGCCACGGCCACGGAGACGCCCAGCGATACCGGCTACGAGCTGAGCACTGATAACAGCGCGGCGGTTAGCGAAACCCTGCACGTCGAGGTGCCCAGTGTTCTGTATGGCTCGGTGAGCGATGATTACCTGACCGGCACCGACGGGGCGGACATGCTGGTTGGGGGGCGCGGGGACGATACCCTCGACGGTTCCGGTGGCGACGATGTACTGGCCGGCGGTATGGGCAGCGATCTTCTGATCGGCGGACTGGGGGCTGATGTCTTTGTCTGGGATCTGGGGGATGCCGGTACGGTCGGTAATCCGGCACAGGACACCGTGGCCGACTTCAATCCGGCTGCAGGGGATGTGCTTGATCTGCGCGATCTGCTGATTGATGAGGAGCATCAGGACCTGGCGCGCTTTATTCATGGTGAAGTGCGCGACAACGGCAGCGGTGAGGTTGAAACGGTGCTCGAGATCAGCACGACCGGTCAGTTTGATCCGGGGCAGGATGACTATTCTGCAGCGGATATGACCATCCATCTGCAGCATGTCGATCTGGGCGACGATTCCTCTGCGATTATTCAGCAGATGTTGAATAACGGCAGTCTGCTGATTGATCAGTAACGCACGCTTCGCTCTGTTATCCCCGAGCCAAACGCCCGCACCGCAAGGTGCGGGCGTTGTCGTAGTGGGGCGCGGGTCAGTACTGCCCAAAAGTACTATGTCGGCGTTTTGTGAACTGATCTACAATCCCGAATCTATAAAAATTAGCCAGCTGTCATCTTGTTTGTTGGCTTTCGTCGCTGTTTTGCTGCTGAGTGTCTTGGGGGAAATCCATGGTTGCGTCTGTTGCAGTTGCCACTGTCGTGGCGATTACCGGTACTGTCTATGCCCGTAATGCCGATGGCCAGTTGCGCCCGTTGAAGGTAGGCGATGTCCTGCTCAATGGCGAAGTGCTGGTGACTCCTGAAGGCAGCAGTGCCGAACTCGAAACCCTGGATGGTGAGCTGCTGTCCTCCCAGCACAATGCAGACCTGCTGATCAGCCGTGAACTGCTGGTTTCCGAGCAGGGGCTGGCCCAGGAAGAGGCCTCCATCGAAGGGGGTAGTGCGCAGCAGCTGATCCAGGCTCTGGCGCAGGGGCAGGATCTGAGTGAACTGCTCGAGCCGACTGCGGCCGGTAATGGCGCTGGCGGCGGTGCCAACAGCGGTCATGACTTTATCCTCCTCGG
>CAYWUD010000063.1:0-9787 GCA_964461355.1 uncultured Pseudomonadales bacterium
GGGTGTTCATGCAGGTTACCTTGAATTGGGTTGCAGTGGGCGCCGGCAGGCCGGCGCCCCGTCATGTGAGTGTAGCGATCAGAGGCCGGCGGCATCGCGCAGGGCTTCGGCCTTGTCGGTACGCTCCCAGGTAAAGGTGGTGAAGGTATCGTCACCGACGCTAATGACTTCCGGCTCGCGACCGAAGTGGCCGTAGGCGGCGGTACGCTGGTACATCGGGTGCAGCAGGTCGAGCATGCGGGTGATGGCGTACGGACGCAGGTCGAAGTGCTCGCGAATCAGCTGGATCAGGCGCTCGTCGCTGACCTTGCCGGTGCCGAAGGTATCCACGGAGATGGAGGTCGGCTCGGCCACGCCGATGGCGTAGGAGACCTGGATTTCGCAGCGATCGGCCAGGCCGGCGGCGACCACGTTCTTGGCCACGTAGCGGCCCGCGTAGGCGGCGGAGCGGTCTACCTTGGACGGATCCTTGCCGGAGAAGGCGCCGCCACCGTGACGGGCCATGCCGCCGTAGGTGTCGACGATGATCTTGCGGCCGGTCAGACCGCAGTCACCCACCGGGCCGCCGATGACGAACTTGCCGGTCGGGTTGATATGGAACTTGGTCGCCTGGCTCAAGAGTTCCGGCGGAATCACATGCTTGATGATCAGTTCCATCACGCCTTCCTGCAGGTCGGCGAGGGAGACATCGGGGTTGTGCTGCGTAGAAAGGACGACGGCATCGATACCGACCACCTTGCCGTTTTCGTAGCGGCAGGTGACCTGGCTCTTGGCGTCCGGGCGCAGCCAGGGCAGCAGGCCGGATTTGCGCACTTCTGCCTGACGCTCCACCAGACGGTGGGCGTAGCAGATCGGCGCCGGCATCAGTACATCGGTTTCGTTGCTGGCGTAACCGAACATCAGGCCCTGGTCGCCGGCACCTTGATCTTCGGGCTTCTGGCGGTCAACGCCCTGGGCGATATCAACGGACTGCTTGCCGATGATGTTGATGATGCCGCAGGTATCGCCATCGAAGCCGACGTCGGAGGAGGTGTAGCCGATATCGGTGATCACCTTGCGGACCAGATCCTCGAGGTCGACCCAGGAGCTGGTGCTGACTTCACCGGCGACAATGGCAACCCCGGTTTTTACCATGGTTTCGCAGGCCACACGGGCGTGCTTGTCTTCGGCGATGATGGCATCGAGGATGGCATCGGAGATCTGGTCGGCAATCTTGTCCGGATGGCCTTCAGATACGGATTCTGAGGTAAACAGGGAGTATTGATCACTCATGATAGGGGTCCTGTAGTAAGCGTAATGTCGGTGGGTCGCACGAAGCGGCGCACCTGAATCTGAAAGCCGTTGCGCAGGCTGAGGTAGAGGCTTTCACCCTCGCCGAGTCCGGCGGCACGGGCCCAGCTGCTGAGATCGCTGGCATCGAAGCCCAGCCAGAGATCGCCACAGCTCGCCTGTACCCAGCTCTGATCATGACGGGACAGGTCGCTGATGATCAGGCTGCCGCCGGGCGCAAGACGTGCCGCTGCGCTGGCAAACATGTCGGCCGGTGTCGGCAGGTGGTGCAGTACCATCTGCAGCACGATGCAGTCGGCTTGTGTGGTTGCAGGAATCTGTTCGTCCAGTTCGCCGAGAACAAATTCAATATTGGTCAATTTCTGATCGTTGGCCAGCATGCGCGCCTGCTCGAGCATCTCGGCGGAGTTGTCCAGAGCGATGACGCGGGTAAACCGGCGCGCCAGTTCGGGCAGAAACAGCCCCTCGCCGGGGCCGACCTCCAGTGCCAGAGCAGCACCGGGTAACTGGCAGCTGTCGAGCAGATCGCGCGCGGCTTCGGCATACAGGCTGTGATCGGCAATCAGCTCGTGCTGCTCGCGCAGCTGTTCGGCGATCCTGGCAAAAAAGGCCCGCGACGCTTCGGCGCGTTGCTGGCGAATCTGGTTGATGCGTTGCTGCTGCACGGTCGACAGCAGCACTTGATCGGCGGCCTGCAATACGGCGCGCAGGGGCGCCTGCTCCCGGTCATCGACCGCCAGTAACGGGCGGCGGTAAAAGATGCTGTTGCCTTCACGGCGGGTGGTCACCAGCCCGGCGCGGGCCAGCACCTTGAGATGGTGGCTCATGCCCGACTGCTTGGCGGCGAAGATCTGACACAGCTCCGAAACCCCATAGCTGTCCTGGCGCAGCGCGCGCAGGATTTCCAGGCGCAGACCGTCACCTGCGGCCTTGTAGAGGGCGGCAAGTTCGAGGGTAGCGTCGAGCGGGGTGGGGGTACTGTTCATGGGCGCAGTCTAGCAACCGCAGGTGGCGGCCAGCAATAGCTATATCAAAAGATTTCGATATAGATTTCATGCGGATGTCTGAATAATAAATAAACAGCGCAATCGGGTAGGTAGTTGCGCGTAATTGGCGGCAGAAGCGCCGCACAGAAGCCCGCGGGCGGGGGAAAAAGGGTTTGCCCGGGGGCGGCAAAACCGCGAAAATAGCGCGCTTCTTTTTACCGGTTCTCTGAAGCGCGTTGGTCGAACTCATTCACCTCCCCTTGCTTCAGCCGTGCCTCAAGCCGTGATCTTTTCCAGGAGATAACCAATGACCTCACGCCGCGAACGCGCCAACGCGATCCGAGCACTGAGTATGGATGCTGTCCAGAAAGCCAAATCTGGTCACCCGGGCGCCCCGATGGGGATGGCGGATATTGCCGAAGTACTCTGGGGTGATTTCCTCTCCCACAACCCGGCCAACCCGAACTGGGCCAACCGTGACCGCTTCGTGCTGTCCAACGGCCATGGCTCCATGCTGCTCTACTCCCTGCTGCACCTGACCGGTTACGACCTGTCCATCGACGACATCAAGAACTTCCGTCAGCTGCACAGCAAGACCGCCGGTCACCCGGAATACGGCTACGCGCCGGGCATCGAGACCACCACCGGTCCGCTGGGTCAGGGTATCGCCAATGCTGTCGGCATGGCGGTTGCGGAAAAAGCACTGGCGGCGCAGTTCAACAAGCCGGGTCACGAGATCGTCGATCACCACACCTATGTGTTTATGGGTGATGGCTGCATGATGGAAGGTATCTCCCACGAAGTCTGCTCGCTGGCCGGTACCCTGGGGCTGGGCAAGCTGGTCGTGTTCTACGATGACAACGGCATCTCTATCGATGGCGAAGTCGAAGGCTGGTTCACCGACGATACCCCGAAGCGTTTCGAGTCCTACGGCTGGCAGGTGATTCCGGCTGTGGATGGCCATGATGCCGACGCCATCAAGGCTGCGGTAGAAGCCGCCAAGGCCAACCGTGAGCAGCCGACCCTGATCTGCTGCAAGACCGTGATCGGTTTTGGTTCCCCGAACAAGGAAGGCAAGGAAGACTGTCACGGCGCCCCGCTGGGTGACGCCGAGATTGCCCTGACCCGCGAACGTCTGGGCTGGAAGCACGGCCCGTTCGAGATTCCGAATGAGCTCTACGCTCAGTGGGATGCCAAAGAAGCCGGTGCGGCCCGCGAACAGGCCTGGAACGCTCAGTTCGAAGCCTACCGCAGTGCCTTCCCGAGCGAAGCCGCTGAATTCGAACGCCGTATGCGTGGCGAGCTGCCGGCCGATTTCAGCCAGGCGGCCGATGCCTACATCCAGTCCTGCCAGGACGCAGGCGAGACCATCGCGTCCCGTAAGGCGTCGCAGAAGGCAATCGAAGCTTTTGCCGCCGAACTGCCGGAACTGCTGGGCGGTTCTGCCGACCTGGCCGGTTCCAACCTGACCGTCTGGAGCGGCAGCAAGAGCCTGCGTGCCAACGATTGCTCCGGTAACTACATCAACTACGGTGTGCGTGAATTCGGTCAGTTCGCGATGATGAACGGTATCGCCCTGCACGGCGGTTTCGTTCCCTACGGTGCGACCTTCCTGGTGTTCATGGAATACGCCCGTAATGCCCTGCGTATGGCTGCACTGATGGGGCAGCGTGCGATCCACGTCTACACCCACGACTCCATCGGTCTGGGCGAAGATGGCCCGACTCACCAGCCGATCGAGCAGCTGGCCAACATGCGCCACACGCCGAACCTGAACACCTGGCGCCCGTGCGATGCGGTTGAATCCGCCGTGGCCTGGAAGAGCGCGATCGTGCGTGCCGATGGTCCGAGTGCACTGGTCTTCAGCCGTCAGAATCTGCCGCATCAGGCGCGTGACGCCGAGCAGCTGGCCAACATTGCGCGCGGTGCCTACGTGCTGAGTGACAATAGCGCCGGTACTCCGGAGCTGATCCTGATCGCTACCGGTTCCGAAATTGCGCTGGCTCAGGCTTCTGCCGAAGCGCTGCGTGCCCAGGGTCGTCAGGTGCGTGTGGTTTCCATGCCCTGCAGCGAACTGTTCGATGCCCAGGACGCCGCCTACAAGCAGCAGGTGCTGCCGCTTGAGGTTCCGGCACGAATTGCCATCGAAGCGGCCCATGCCGACTTCTGGTACAAGTATGTGGGCCTCGATGGTCGTGTGATCGGCATGACCAGCTTCGGTGCTTCTGCACCGGCGGACCAGCTGTTCGAAGAGTTTGGCTTCACCCAGGACAACGTTCTGGCTGTGGCTGCCGAGCTGCTGGATTGATCCATTCCGGAGCCCGCTGTTGCGGGCTCCGTGCTATTTAAGTTTGCCTCTGACCGTGACCTACCGCGTTGCCATCAATGGTTATGGCCGAATCGGCCAGTCGGTATTGCGCGCCCTGTATGAGGGCGGCTACCGCCGTGATCTTGAGATCGTGGCGATCAACGAGCTGTCCGACCTCGCCACCATCAGCTATCTGACCCGCTACGACACCACCCATGGCCGGTTTCCCGGTCGCGTGGCCTACGAGCGCGATACCCTGTTTGTGAATCAGGATGCGATCCATGTCACCCGTGCGGCGGACCCGAGCGAGCTGCAGTGGCGCGACCTGGATATCGATCTGGTGCTCGAGTGCTCCGGTTCCTTTACCCGACGCGATATTGCCGAGCAGTATCTGGCGGCGGGTGCCCGGCGCCTGCTGTTTTCGCAGCCGGCCGAACCGACGGTGGATGCCACCATCGTCTACGGGATCAACGAGCAGGAACTGCGCCCGGAACACCGGGTGGTTTCGGCGGCGTCCTGTACCACCAACTGTTCGGTCCCGGTGCTGAAGCTTCTGGATGAGGCGTTTGGTATCGAACAGGGGCTGCTCACGACCATTCACTCGGCGATGAACGATCAGCCGGTGATCGACGCCTACAACCACACCAGCCTGCGCCTGACCCGGGCCGCACTCTCTTCCATTATTCCGGTTCCGACAGGACTCGGGCGGGGGATTGATCGTCTGTTGCCGCATCTGGCGGGGCGCTTCAAGGCCAATTCGGTGCGGGTGCCGACACTGAATGTGTCGGCGGTGGACATGACCCTGAGCTTTCGCAAGCCGGTCAGTCGTGAGGCGATCAATGCGCTGCTTTCTGAAGCGGCGCGCACGGCTCCGCTGGAGGGGCTGTTGGGTTTTACCGAGGAACCGCACGCCTCGGTTGATTTCAACCACGACAGTCGCTCGGTGATTGTCGATGGCACGCAGACCCAGGTGGTCGATCAGCATATGGCCAAGCTGCTGTGCTGGTTCGACAACGAATGGGGTTTTGCCAACCGTATGCTGGATGTTGCGCGCGCCTGGCTCAAGGGCCAGCCCGAGCGGCATGCCTGAGTAAGCTTTAGCTACTGGAGTTTGACTATGTCTGTTTTGAAGATGCTTGA
This sequence comes from uncultured Pseudomonadales bacterium, assembly GCA_964461355.1. Lineage (GTDB taxonomy): Bacteria > Pseudomonadota > Gammaproteobacteria > Pseudomonadales > CAYWUD01 > CAYWUD01. The sequence continues at coordinate 5,725 of CAYWUD010000063.1, forward strand.
TCTGGACCTGGCCGGTAAGCGTGTGCTGATCCGTCAGGACCTGAACGTGCCGGTTAAAAACGGCCAGGTAACCTCGGATGCCCGTATTCAGGCCTCGCTGCCGACCATCAAGGCGGCACTGGAAGCGGGTGCTTCAGTGATGCTGATCTCCCACCTGGGGCGTCCGACCGAAGGCGAGTACAGCGATGAGTTCTCCCTCAAGCCGGTTGCCGATCATCTGGGCAGTCTGCTGGGCCGTGAGGTGCGTCTGGTCAAGGATTACCTCGACGGCGTCGAGCTGGGCGAAGGCGAGCTGGTGCTGCTGGAAAACTGCCGTTTCAACAAGGGTGAGAAGAAGGACAACGAAGAGCTGGCCAAGGCCTATGCGGCGCTGTGCGACGTGTTCGTGATGGATGCCTTCGGGACTGCGCACCGCGCTCAGGCCTCTACCCACGGTGTGGCCAAGTTCGCGCCGATCGCTGCGGCCGGCCCGTTGCTGGTGGGTGAGCTCGATGCACTGGCGAAGGCGCTGGACAACCCGGCCAAGCCGGTTGTGGCCATTGTCGGTGGCTCCAAGGTTTCCACCAAGCTGACCGTGCTCGAGTCCCTGTCCAAGGTGTGCGACAAGCTGATCGTCGGTGGCGGTATCGCCAACACCTTCCTGGCCGCTGAAGGCCTGCCGGTGGGCAAGAGTCTGTGCGAGCACGATCTGATTGCCGAAGCCAAGGCGCTGCAGGCGAAAGTGGATATCCCGCTGCCGGTTGATGTGGTGGTGGGCAAGGAGTTTTCCGAAAGCGCCGAAGCGACCCTGAAAGCGGCTGCCGATGTGGCCGATGATGACATGATCTTCGACGTGGGCCCCGAGACCGCCAAGCTGTTTGCCGAAATCATGGCGGACGCCAAGACCATCATCTGGAACGGCCCGGTCGGCGTGTTCGAATTCGATCAGTTCGGTGCCGGTACCAAGGATCTGGCTGAAGCGATCGCGAAGAGCGATGCGTTCTCCCTGGCCGGCGGCGGTGATACCGTGGCGGCCGTGGACAAATACGGCGTGAAGGAGCAGATCTCCTACATTTCTACCGGCGGCGGTGCGTTCCTCGAGTTTGTTGAAGGCAAGGTCCTGCCGGCGGTTGCGGTGCTTGAGGAACGGGCCCGCGAAGCCTAAGGTTTAGCCAAGTTTTTTGTCGGCGCGAGCCGATCTCTGATTTATGGCCCCGGGTAACCGGGGTCTTGAGTGTCTGCAAGGAGACAGTTATGGCCCTAATCAGCATGCGTCAGATGCTGGATCACGCCGCCGAGCACGGCTACGGCGTCCCGGCGTTCAACGTCAACAACCTCGAACAGATGCGCGCCATCATGGAAGCGGCCGACGAGACCGATAGCCCGGTGATCGTGCAGGCTTCTGCCGGTGCGCGTACGTACGCTGGCGCCCCCTTCCTGCGCCACCTGATTCTGGCGGCGATCGAAGAGTTTCCGCATATCCCGGTCTGCATGCACCAGGACCACGGTACCAGTCCGGCGATCTGCCAGCGTTCCATCCAGCTCGGCTTTTCCTCCGTGATGATGGACGGTTCCCTGCGTGACGACGGCAAGACTCCGGCCTCCTATGAGTACAACGTGGATGTGACTCGTCGTACCGTCGAGATGGCCCATGCCTGTGGCGTATCCGTTGAAGGCGAGCTGGGTTGTCTGGGCTCTCTGGAAACCGGTGAAGCCGGTGAAGAGGATGGCGTGGGTGCCGAGGGCAAGCTGAGCCACGATCAGCTGCTGACCGATCCGGACGAGGCTCTGGATTTCGTGCGTGAAACCAAGGTCGATGCGCTGGCGATTGCCTGCGGTACCAGCCACGGTGCGTACAAGTTCACCCGTCCGCCGACAGGCGACATCCTGGCGATCGACCGTATCAAGGCGATTCACGAAAAACTGCCGAACACCCACCTGGTAATGCACGGTTCTTCCTCCGTGCCGCAGGAGTGGCTGGCGGTGATCAACGAATTCGGTGGTGCGATTCCGGAAACCTACGGTGTGCCGGTCGAGCAGATCGTTGAAGGGATCAAGCATGGCGTGCGCAAGGTCAACATCGATACCGACCTGCGTCTGGCCTCCACCGGTGCGGTGCGCCGCTTCCTGAGCGAGAACCCGAGCCAGTTCGACCCGCGCAAGTTCCTCGCCGAAACCACCAAGGCGATGAAGCAGATCTGTGTGGATCGTTACAACGCATTTGGCACCGCGGGCAACGCCAGCAAGATCAAGGTGCAGAGTCTGGAAACCATGTTCCAGCGTTACAGCACCGGCGAGCTGGATCCGCGCTAAGCGCAGTTTGTTGTTTAATAAAAAGCCCCGCAGATGCGGGGCTTTTTACTGTGGCGCCTGATCAGGTGATCACTGAGGGTTCGGTACGCCCGGTCAGCTCGGTCATGCGGGCCAGTTCGCGCGCCAGTTGTCCAAGTGAAGCGTTGTGCGCTGCGCAGTTCAGTACAGGTTCAAACAGTGCCGGATCCTGGCTGAACTGTTCCAGGTAGATGCGTAGCGTAGCGCTATCGGTACCGGTTCCCGAGAGGCGATAGATGATGCGGCCGCCGTTATCGAACTGGATTCTCAGGCCCTGTTGCTCGCTCAGGCTCTGGTCTACGGGGTCGCGATAGCTGAATTCATCGGCGGCGGTAATGGTTCCCAGGCCCGTTGACAGCCCGCACAGCTGCGGCAGGCGCTGGCGCAGAGCTGCGATCAGCTGATTGGCGTTATCGCCCGGCAGTCCCTCGTAGTCATGGCGGCAATAGATCGCGCGGCCAAAACGTTGCCAGTGCCGCTGCAGAATTTCGGCAACCGGGAGGTCGAGCTCATTGATCAGGGTCAGCCAGCAGAGCACCGCCCAGAGCCCGTCTTTTTCGCGGATATGGTTGGCACCGGTACCAAAGCTTTCTTCGCCACAGAGCTGGATACGATCGGCGTCCAGAAGGGTGCCGAAAAACTTCCAGCCGGTGGGGGTCTCAAAGGCATCGATATCGAGTGCGGCACAGACGTGATCGAGCGCACTGCTGGTCGGCATGGAGCGTGCGGCTCCTCTGAGGCCGTCGGCAAACTGGGGGATCAGGCGGTGGTGTTCGGCAATGACTGCGAGCGAATCGCTGGGGGAAACAAAGCAGCCGCTGCCCATGATCATGTTGCGGTCACCATCACCATCGGAAGCGGCGCCGAGGACGGGGGCGTTGGGTTGGTACATGCGTGTGACCAGCTCATGGGCGTGGACCAGATTCGGGTCCGGGTGGCCACCGCCAAAATCGGGCAAAGGCTTCGCGTGGATGACGGAGCCTTTCGCTGCGCCGAGGTGTTCCTCGAACAGCTTCTTTGCGTAGGGGCCGGTTATGGCATGCAGGGCATCAAAATGCAGGGCCAGGCGTTGTTGCTCGAACCCTGTGCGGAGGCGATCAAAGTCGAAGCAGCGCCCCAGCATATTGATATAGGGCGTTATGCTGTCGATCACTTCAACGCTACATTGGTTGATGCTGATCGAGCCAAGCTGGCTGAGGTCGATAGCAGGGCAGTCACATACCCGGTACTGTTCTACGTTGAGTGACTGGCGGTAAATCGCGTCTGTCAGTGACTCGGGGGCGGGACTACCGCTAGCAGTATTGTACTTGATGCCGAAGTCAGCCGAGGGGCCCGCAGGATTGTGGCTTGCCGAGAGAATAAAGCCGCCGTCGGTTTGCAGTTCGCGAATCAAGGCTGATGCGGCAGGTGTCGATAATAGGCCGTGCTGACCGATATAAAGCGTTTCGACCCCATTGGCGATCGCAATCTGAATCAAGAGCTGAAGGGCTTCGTCATTGAAATAACGGCCATCACCGCCGATCAGCAGCCGCTTGGGCTGTGCGGGTGCCAGCGCGTTAAAACAGGCCTGTATGAAATTGGCGAGATAATGAGACTGCTGAAAGCGCGCGACTTTTTTGCGTAATCCCGATGTGCCGGGCTTTTGGTCGGTAAAGGGCTGGGTAGCCACAGTCAGTATGGGGTGAGTCGATGCGCTGCACGGAGCCATGGGGTTGTCCAAAGGAAAATAGAATGTGCATTCTAGAGAGCTGGC
>CAYWUD010000064.1:0-9631 GCA_964461355.1 uncultured Pseudomonadales bacterium
GCGCTCAGTCGCTCTCGATGCTGACGATCTTCCCTTCCTCAAAGCGCACGGTAAATCGCAGTCGATTGGGCTTGTGTCGTGCCAAAACAGTCAGAGCTCGGCATGGCGGGGCGCTCAGTCGCTCTCGATGCTGACGATCTTCCCTTCCTCAAAGCGCACGGTAAAACGCAGGCGGTTCGGCTTGTAATACCAGAGTTCGGCATAACGTGGCGCCGTGCTGTGCTTGATCAGCCAGCGGCCCTCGGAGCTGAAATAACGCTCTCGAATCGGGGCCCAGTAGGTGATCTGCTCCTTGTAGTCGGGCTCGCCGCAGGCTTCGATCACATCCAGACGGTTGTCGCCGGTGCTGATCAGATCGGTGCCGCAGCGCAGGGTGTCGGCGGCCAGCGGGCCTGCCAGCAGCAGGGCGAACAGCAGTGGGTATGGCATGGTTTTTCTCCCTTCGTACAGAATCAGAGTAGCCGGCGTGCGCAGGGTTCCCGCTGCGGGGCTCTGGCCTGTTTTCCGGGGGCGTAAAAGTTGCGCCAAGGCGCGCGGCTTGGGCTTCACTTGAGGTATTCGTGTTGCATTTTCGCGCCAAGGGAGGCTATGGATGCCCACTGCAAGCGAATGGCTGTTGCTGTTACTGCTGATCGGACTGCCGGTCTGGGTGCTGGTGCGGGCTTGGGCCTCGGCGCCGCAAACGCCGCAGATCCGCATGCGTTCGGAACGCTCGATCCTGTCGGGGACCGCGCCGCAGGGCATGGCCGGTGAGCTGGCCGAACAGCTGCGGGGGCTGCAGATGTTGCCCGACACCGGCTGGAGCGCCATCACGCCCGACGAAGCCCTGATTCAGCGCAGCCTCGAACAGGTGCTGGCGAGTCGGACCTTCAGCGTGCTGGAGCTGTTGATCGAGCATGAGGCATCTGCGGCGCCGGATGGCGTGAGCGGCAGCTGGCGCCTCGACTGTGTGCGCTCCGGGGGCTGTCACCTCAGCCGCAGTCTGTGGAATGCGGCCAGCGGGAGCTATGGACTGGATGAATGGGTCTGCCTGGACGATGCCTCGTGCGTCAACGCCGGCCTGTGGATGTGTGCCGATGATCCGGTTTTACGCCAGGAGCGTACGCAGCAGGCGGCGGCCCTGTATCCGGAACGCGCGCTGGAACGCCTGCTGCGCAGTGAAGTCGGTGTTGCCGGAACGCTGCACTTTTCCGGTATCGAGTTTCTGTATCTCGAGGCCCGGGTGCCGGTGGAAGGCGCGGCTGCGTCCGAGCGGCTGCAGCTCTGGATCGAGCGCGACAGCGGTCTGCTGAGCAAGTACCGCTGCTGCCGCGCATGCAATGGCCGGGTGCAGCGCGAGTGGCTGCGCACCTATGGCGGTTACGGGCTGGAGCGCTCGATCCGGCCCCCGCAGCAGATCAATGTGGCGCCCGATGGCGTGATTCATGAACTTGAGGTGGATGTGGTCGAGCACTGGTAGCCGTTATTCCCAGTGCAGGCGATACAGAAGCCAGTCGCGCTCCTCGCGTCGCCACTGCGCCTCAACCCGCAGCAGACGCCCTTCGTGGGGCAGCCAGCGGTCGGCACCGGTCAGCAGAACCTGGCCCTGGCTGCGGGCACGGTCCGGGTACAGTGGATCGATCTCGGTCTGCTGCTGGATCAGGGTGACGCCGATCTGGTTGCGGCGCAGAAAATGGAGTGTCAGCAGTTTCTCGATCGCGTCGCGGTCCTGACCGTGGCGGGTGCTGAAGTCGGGGCTGAGCCGCTCGAGTACTGCGCTGCGGTCTTTCTGTTCGATGCCGCTGATGATGGTCTCCAGCGCATGCTGGATCTGCTGTTCATCCGGCTCCCGGCTGCAGGCACTGATGCTCAGCACCAGAGCAAGCAGGGGTAACAGAAACCGTCGAGTGGGCACATGCATAAGGGTGATCCTGAGGCCGGTTGTAGCCAGTATACGCAGATTTTATGATCTGGCCGCTTGCCCGGCGCTTTGTTCAATGTAAGTCTGTGCTTGTGTTTTGGAGCCATTGAATCTCATGAACGCAGCAGCAGTACGTACGATTTTCGCATGCACGCTCGCCCTGTGCGGGGGGCTGTGCCGCAGCATCCCGGTACAGGCCGCCACGGTGCATTACATGGCCATGCTCGATCAGGGCGCGCCCTTTCAGATCGAGGTGGCGGGCCAGCCGTCTAGCGGGATCATCACCGATATCGTCGATGAAATCTTTCGTGGCAGTGCACACCGGCTCGAAATTCACCGGCTGCCGGTCTCCAGAATGCATCGCGAGATTGCTTCGGGGCGCTATCACAACTGGATTCGTTACAGCGCGCCCACCTGGGGCGGGGCCAACAGCAACCTCAGTGACGACCCCATTCTGGTGGCCGAGAACGTGCTGGTGATGGCGCGGGACGCCCGCATGCCGGTAACCCAACTTGAAGACCTGTTCGGCCAGCAGCTGATTCTCGTCTATGGCTTCAGCTATCCGGAACTCAAGCCCTATATCGATCAGGGCCGGATCGGGGTTACCTGGGTCAAGGGCTACAGCCAGTCCTATACCGCACTGCTGGAAGGGCGGGGCATCGCGCTGAGCGATATCCGGGTGCGCATGCGCTACAACCTGTGCCGGCTGGGCCTTGAGCGCGAGCGCTATGCAGCGCTGGATTTTTCTCAGGTGATGCCCGATTACCGCATTCATCTGAATATGGATCCAGAGATGGACCCCGATGTGCAGGCGTTTATCAATACCCGCCTGCATGAGCTGCGCGAGAACGGTTTTGTCGATGCGGTCATTCGCCGTTATATCCCCGACGAGGCCTGTCGTATGCCGGATGAGGACGGCGCCGGGCACTGACAGCCGTCGTGTCTGTCATGGGCAGCCGGAGCCGGCAGGGCTATAGTTCATAAGCTGCACATACCCCACTTGGGCCGCTGGAGGCCGGGGGAGCCCCACAACAACGCCCGGCAGGAGCCTGCATGCTAACCCTATATCCGGCGATCAAACCCTATGCGCGCCACCGACTCGAGGTGGCGCCGCCGCATGAGCTGTATCTGGAAGAGAGCGGCAACCCCGACGGTATTCCCGTGCTGTACCTGCATGGCGGGCCCGGCGCCGCCTGTGACCGCCACAGCCGCCGTTATTTCGATCCGGAGCTGTACCGCATCATCCTGCTCGATCAGCGTGGCTGCGGCCGCTCCACCCCCTTTGCCGAGCTTGAGGGCAATAACACCCCGGCGCTGCTGCAGGATCTGGAGGCGATTCGAAGCTTTCTCGGCATCGAATCCTGGGTACTGTTCGGCGGCTCCTGGGGTGCAACGCTGGCGCTCCTGTACGCACAGGCTCATCCTGCGCATACGCGGGGGCTGGTGCTGCGCGGCGTCAACCTCTATCGCGATGAAGATATTCGCTGGCTGTATGGCGAAGGCGCGCGGCGCATCTTTCCCGACTACTGGGAGCAGTTTGTGCAGCCGATTCCCGAAGCGGAGCGAGCCGATCTGCTCGGCGCCTATTACCGACGGCTGACCGGTGCCGATGAGCTGGCCTGTATGGCGGCGGCCCGTAACTGGGCGCAGTGGCAGGGCCGCTGTGCGACCCTGCGGCCGAATCAGGATCTGCTCGACCGTTATGCCGAACCGCACAAGGCGGTGGCGCAGGCGCGCATCGAATGCCACTACCTGCGCCAGCGCGCCTTTCTCGACGAGGGGCAGCTGCTGCAGGGAATGGCCGCCGTTGCCGAGATACCGGCGATTCTGGTGCATGGTCGCTACGACATGATCAGTCCGCTCGAATCGGCCTATGCATTGCAACAGCGCTGGCCGGCTGCGGAACTTCATATCGTGCGCGACGCCGGTCATTCGGCGGTCGAGGCCGGTGTCGTCGATGCGCTGGTGCGCGCGACCGGAGAGCTGGCCAACAAGCTCCGTGATGGGGCTTGAGGCTCCGGCAAGATCCTCGACCTTGCCTGTGCAACTGCTTAGACTCCTGTGCCATTCGGAACAGGAGTTTTTTGTATGCGCGCACTGATTCAACGGGTGAGTCACGCCGAGGTTGTTGTGGCCGGTGAAACGGTCGGGGCGATCGAGGGCGGTCTGCTGGTGCTGCTGGGGGTGGAGAAGGACGATACCCCGGAGCGGGCGGAAAAGCTGCTGGAAAAGGTGCTCAAATACCGCGTGTTCGGCGACAGCGATGACAAGATGAACCTCAGCCTGCGCGATACCGGCGGCGGCCTGCTGGTGGTATCCCAGTTCACCCTGGTGGCCGATACCCGCAAGGGGCTGCGCCCGAGTTTCAGCTCCGGCGCCTCTCCGGCGCTCGGCGAGGCGTTGTATGAACTGTTCGTCGCCAAGGCGCGGGCGCGTCATCCCGAGGTGGCGACCGGGCGTTTTGGTGCCGATATGAAGGTCAGTCTCTGTAATGACGGCCCGGTGACCTTTCTGCTGGAAGCCTGAGCGGTGGCAAGGCCGGTAACAGGGTTCGGCGTCGCCAGAGCCCTTTACTGTCGCTCAGAGCGCAAGCGGTTTGTCTAGACCGGATCAAACAGACGGCTGAGCAGTACCGGCACGGCAGTTTCCACCCGGAGAATGCGTCGACCGAGGTGAATCTGTGTCATGCCCTGCGTCTTCATCAGCTCTACCTCGTAGGGGATAAAACCGCCCTCGGGGCCGATCGCCAGCACGGTGGGCTGGTTAAAACCCGCCGGGCAGAGCTCGCTTTCTCCCGGGTGGGCGATCAGCCCGGTCCTGCCTTCGAGCAGCGCGGGCAGGCGATCTTCGACAAAGGGCTTGAAGCGTTTTTCCAGGCGCACCTCCGGCATGCGCGTATCTTCGGCCTGCTCCAGCCCGAGCAGCAGCTGTTCGCGTATCTTCGCTTCCGTCAGCCAGGGTGAGCTCCAGAAGCTTTTTTCTACCCGGTAGCTGTTGATCAGCACGATCTCCTTCACCCCCATGCTGGCCAGCGTCTGCAGGCTGCGCTTGAGCATCTTTGGCCGCGGCAGCGTCAGCAGCACGGTCACCGGCAAGGGTGCCGGCGGCTCGGTATCGAGCTTTACCTTGAGTTCGACGCAGGTTTCATCGAGGGCGATTACCTCGCCCTTGCCCATCAGTCCGTTCAGGACGCCCACATCCAGGGCGCGGCCGGGTTCGGCGCGGTGCACATCGCGGATATGGCCAAAGCGCCGGCCGCTCAGGCGCACGCGCTCAGGCGCGATAAAGTCGTCGTCAAACAGCAGGATCAGGTTCATCGGTATGCGCTCCTTGGCCGATCAACAAAAAAGCCGCATCGGCTGATGCGGCTTTTTATCAGGCGCTGTGGCTCAGCCGTGGATCTGGTCCAGGCTGGTCAGCGGGTAGTGCGCCGGGTAGGGCGCGCGGGCAACACCGGAGTCCACGGCGGCCTTGGCCACGGCCGAGGACACGGCGCCCAGCAGACGGGCATCCATCGGCTTCGGGATGATGTAGTCGCGGCCGTATTCCAGGCTGTCGATGCCGTAGGCGGCCAGTACGTTGGCCGGAACCGGCTCCTTGGCCAGATCCTTCAGGGCCACGGCGGCGGCGATCTTCATCTCTTCGTTGATCGCGCTGGCGCGCACATCCAGAGCACCACGGAAGATGAACGGGAAGCCCAGAACGTTGTTCACCTGGTTCGGGTAGTCGGAGCGACCGGTGGCCATGATCACGTCCGGACGTACTTCCTGAGCCAGTTCCGGGCGGATTTCCGGGTCCGGGTTGGAGCAGGCAAAGACGATCGGGTTTTCTGCCATCAGGCGCAGCTGTTCCGGGCTCAGCAGGTTCGGGCCGGACAGACCGAGGAAGACGTCGGCGCCATCGATGGCATCATCGAGGGTGCGCTTGTCGGTATCGATGGCGAACTGGGCCTTGTACTGGTTCAGATCGGAACGACCGGAGTGGATCACACCCTTGCGGTCGAGCATCAGAATATGTTCCTGCTTCATGCCCATGCTGATCAGCAGCTTGGAGCAGGCGATCGCCGCCGCACCGGCGCCGAGGCAGACCATGGTGGCGTCTTCGATCTTCTTGCCGGCGATTTCCAGCGCGTTGAGCATGCCGGCCGCGGTCACGATGGCGGTGCCGTGCTGATCGTCGTGGAAGACCGGAATGTTGCACTGTTCGATCAGGGTGCGCTCGATCTCGAAGCACTCCGGTGCCTTGATGTCCTCGAGGTTGATGCCGCCGTAGCTGCAGGCGGTCATGCGCACGCAGTTGATAATGTCCTGCGGGTTTTCGCTATCGATTTCCACGTCGATGGAGTTGACGCCGGCAAAGCGCTTGAACAGCAGGGATTTACCTTCCATCACCGGCTTGGAGGCCAGCGCACCGAGGTTGCCCAGGCCGAGAATGGCCGAGCCGTTGCTGATCACGGCTACCAGGTTGCCCTTGCCGGTGTAGCGGTAGGCGTTTTCCGGGTCCTTGGCGATCTCGCGTACCGGCTCAGCCACACCGGGGCTGTATGCCAGAGAGAGGTCACGGGAGGTTTCAGCCGGGGTGGTCAGCTCGATGCTGATTTTGCCGGGGAAGGGATTGGCGTGGTACTCAAGCGCGGCGCGCTTCATATCCTCTGACATATCTTTGGTTCCGGTTTGCTCGACAGGTTGTGCAGTGCGCTAGGTTAGCTCATATCGACGTCCGCAAACAAGCTGAAACCCCTGAGAATACAGGGGGTTGCGCCGGTGCTGGGGGTGGCGATAGAGCGCCTTGTGGTCTACCGGGTAATGGTCTTGAGCCATTGTCCGGGTTCGGGCTGGCCATCGGGCCAGTCCGCGTTCAAAAGACGCAGCTGATTGGCTGCGTCCTCGGGCAGCACGCTCTGGCGTGCCAGCTGTTCATAGCTCTGTCCGCGCGGACTGCGCAGCAGATGAATATGGTGTCCGGTGGCCAGGCGGGCCTCGGCGGGACTGAGGGTACCGAAGCTCCTGATGCTGGTGAGCATCACCGGATCGAATGTGGTGAAACGGGCGCTGTCCTTGACCGCGCCGAGCAGCTGATAGACGCGCTGCTGATGAAAGAATACGGCGGCGCGCAGCGGCGGCTGCTTGTCCCGGTAGATCTGCGCGCTGTAGCCCTGCACCTGACGGCCACCGAGGGCTTCCGGAGCGTCCCAGCGGTACTGCCCGAGCCATTGCCCGAGGTACTGCTCGGGGGTGGTGTCGGCCACCGGGGCAGCAGGCTTGAGCATCAGAAAGGCGCTTTCGTCGGGGGCCAGGGCGATCAGGGCATCGGGCTGATTCTGGACGCGCCAGCCCGGAGGCAGGCTGATGCGGATATTCAGCGGCTTGTGGTAGAACGCCTGATCGACGACCACGCCGTTCGCTTCGCTGTCGCCAAAGGCGAGCCCCTCGAGCTGCTTAAGGTAGGGGGTGCGGTTCTGGATACCGTTCTGGTGCGGCACGGCGCCGACAATTTCGTGCAGACGCTGATCGTGGCTCGGGTGGCTGGCAAACAGGCCATGATAGCTCTGTACACTGCGGCCTGCGGCGGCGGCCTGCTGGCTGTGATACAGCTGATGGTTCTTGAGCAGCTCCAGCATCGAGATCATGGCCGTCGGATCATAGCCGGCGCGCGCCAGATATTCGGCGCCGAGGCCATCGGCCTCGAGTTCGTGCTCGCGGCCGTAGCCGCGTACCAGCGCCGTATTGGCCAGATTGCCCAGATCGCCGACCGCACCGATGCCGGTATAGGCAGCAGCAACGGCGCTGAGCAGCCCGCCGGCACTGGCCATGCTCTGCTGCTGTACCGAATGGCGGGCGGTCACATGGCCGATCTCATGGGCCAGCACAGCGGCCAGTTCGGCTTCGGAATTGAGGTAGGCGAGCAGGCCGCGGTGAATGTAGATACCGCCGCCGGGCAGGGCAAAGGCGTTCAGGTCCGCGGTATCGATAACGCGAAAGCGGTAATCGAGATTGGGCCGGTGGCTGACCCGCGCGAGCTTCATGCCCACGCTCTGCACATACTCCTGCAGGGTCTGGCTGCCGACCTGCGGGTATTCCTGGTCGATCTGCTGGCGGTGGCTCTGGCCAAGGCGCAGCTCTTCGGCTTCGGTCATCAGGACAAAATCGTGCTCACCGGTGGCCGGATTGACGGCGCAGCCGGACAGCAGGCTGAGCAGCGGCAGGGTCAGCAGAAACAGGGAGCGGAGCAGGGACATGAGCGACGGGTTCGGGAACGGACAATAGCGCTAGGCTAGCGCGTGCACTGACGCCTCGCAACGGCCCGATTGACACAACGGATACAAAAAAAGCGCCGGAGGGCGCTTTTTCTGACTGACGAGCAGGAATTACTTCTTGCTGGACAGGGTGCCGAAACGCTTCTTGAAGCGTTCGATACGACCGCCGGTGTCCAGTACCTTCTGCTTGCCGGTGTAGAACGGGTGGCACTGAGAGCACACGTCCAGGGTCAGGTCCTGACCGGTGGAACGGGTCAGAATCACGTTACCGCAGGAGCAGGTAGCAGTGATTTCGTTGTACTGCGGGTGAATACCGTCTTTCATGTGAGGATCCTCAAATGGTGTGTACCGCTCTCCCGGGGGGCTCTGGCCTGAGCCTCGGTAACCCCCGGGCACCGTACACGTGGGATTTTAAGTTCCGGAGCGACCGGAACACCCAAGAAAAAGAGCGCGCATGGTAGCAGAACTCGATCGCCAGGCAAATAGCGCGCTGCACCTAGTGCCATCGGGGTTTGCGCCGATCAGGGGGCTGGCTTCCGTGCTCCTGGCTCCGTCCATGAAGTTAGAGCTGGTACACTGCCATTCCGTTCCTTTGCCAAGCGGTTTCGATGAAGCTGATCCGTGTTGCCTTGCCCTCGCCCCTCAGGCGCCTGTTCGACTATCGGCTGCCCGCCGCGCTCAGCGCACCGGTGGGCGTGCGGGTCGAGGTGCCCTTTGCCTCGCGCCGGCTGATCGGCGTGGTCGTTGCCGAGCTCGAGCAGAGCGATCAGCCCGAAGAGAAGCTCAAGGCGGTCATACGGGTTCTGGATGAAACTCCGCTGCTGCCCGATCAGACTTTAGCACTGTGCCGATGGGCGGCGTCCTATTACCAGCACAGCCTCGGTGAAACCCTGCAGCAGGCGCTGCCGGTGCTGCTGCGCAAGGGCGAGGCGGCCGCCTTCGGTCAGCAGCGCTACTGGCGTGCCCTCAGCCCGCCGGATGAGGCTGTGCGCCATCAGCTACGCCGTGCCTTCAAGCAGCTCGAGGCACTCGAGGCCTTGGCCCAGCACCCGCAGGGACTGAGCCAGGCGATGCTGGACAAGCTCGGTATCGCCGCCAGCCATCTGAAAGCGCTGGCCGAGCGCGGGCTGGCGGAAGCCTTCGAGCGCGAGCAGGCGCCGACACGTTTTGACGGCCCGGTGCTGGCTTCGGCAGCGCTGACCCTGAACGCCGAACAGCAGCAGGCGGTTGCCGCCGTTACCGCAGCGCTGGGGGGCTTTCAGCCCTTTCTGCTCGATGGCGTGACCGGCAGCGGCAAGACCGAGGTCTATCTGCAGCTGATCGAACGCTGTCTCGAGCAGGGGCGTCAGGCGCTGGTGCTGGTGCCGGAGATCGGCCTGACGCCGCAGACGCTGAACCGCTTTCGCCAGCGTTTTGCCGTGCCGGTAGCGCTGACCCATTCGGGGCTCAATGATCGCGAGCGTTTGCACAGCTGG
>CAYWUD010000065.1:0-9618 GCA_964461355.1 uncultured Pseudomonadales bacterium
CGATCTGATGGGCTTTGTCATGCTGGTCAAGGAGCTGTATCAGCATCCCAAGGAGCAGCTCGAGTACGAGCTGAACATCAAGCTCGATACCGGCAATCCCCTGCTGCCGGCGCTGCGCCACGCACAAAGCGGCACCCTGGAACTTCCCCACTCCGGCGCACTCTAATGGCCTAAGCCGCTCATAGAGAGGTCAGACACCACGCCAGCCTGCTGCCGAACCGTAGATGATCCGGTGCTGCGCACGCACGGGTGGCCGGTGCGACCCTGAGCTCACCGCCACTTGCCGCCACCGCGCGGACCCGGAGTTCTTGATGAACAAATCCTTGCTCGTGGGGGCCGTCGCAGGCGCCGCCACCGTTGCCGCCGTCGCCCTCTCTGCGCACTTTATCCCCAGGATCAGTGAGCCGGAATTTGCCGAAATCACCGCCATCGAGGCAGTCAAGAAAACCAGCCGCACACCGGTCGAGCACTGTGAAACCGTCGCCGTGGTCAAACAGCGGCCGGTGCAGGATGAGCACAAGATTGCCGGTACCGCTCTGGGCGCGACCATCGGTGGCGCTCTGGGCAATCAGGTCGGCGGCGGCAGCGGCAAGAAAATCGCCACTGTCGTCGGCGCAGTAGCCGGCGGCATTGCCGGCAATCAGGTGCAGGGAAACATGCAGGCCAGCGACACCTATGTCGTCAACGAGCAGCGCTGCAGCACCCGCTATCAGGAGAAGACCCGGATCATCGGCTACGATGTCCATTATCGCCTTGGTGACACAACCGGCACGCTGCGCAGCGATACCCAGCCCGCCGGCAACCGTCTGCCCGTAAAGGACGGCGTGGTTAGCCTGCCGCAACCCTGATACCCGCGGCCCTTCTACCACAGAGCCGGGTAAAGGGCCGCCCGTCTGTCACCCGCACAGCACCATTACCCTGCCACCGGCCCTCTGTCTGTCTCTCGCTGAGCCGGGGAATGTATCCCTTGCGTCAGACACCCTTCCCACAGCCGCAATTGTTCATCAATTGTCTTCTAGATTTTTACTGCCACAGTCTCTAGGCTGCTAGCTGTCGACCGAACAAAAACGAGCCGAATCCATTACTCGGCCACCATGCAGCCTGTCACCAGCAACTGAGGAGTACAGCCATGCTCTCGGCTGAGCTTGTCGATCTCTCGCGCCTGCAGTTTGCCCTCACCGGCATGTATCACTTTCTGTTTGTCCCCCTGACCCTGGGTCTGGCCTTCATTCTGGCCATCATGGAGTCGGTCTATGTCATGACCGGAAAGACCGTCTACCGCGACATGACCCGCTTCTGGGGCAAGCTGTTCGGTATCAACTTCGCCCTCGGGGTGGCCACCGGCCTGACCATGGAGTTCCAGTTCGGCACCAACTGGTCCTACTACAGCCATTATGTCGGCGATATCTTCGGCGCACCGCTGGCGATCGAAGGACTGATGGCATTCTTTCTCGAATCGACCTTTGTCGGCATGTTCTTTTTCGGCTGGGAGCGTCTGTCCCGGGTGCAGCATCTGGCCTGCACCTGCCTGCTGGCCATAGGTACCAACCTTTCGGCGCTGTGGATTCTGATCGCCAACGCCTGGATGCAAAACCCGGTGGGCGCCGAGTTCAATCCCCTGACCATGCGCATGGAGATGACCAGTTTCGCCGAACTCTTCTTCAACCCGGTGGCCCAGGTCAAGTTCATCCATACCGTGGCCGCCGGCTACACCACCGCCTCGGTCTTTGTGCTGGCGATCAGCGCCTGGTATCTGCTCAAGGGCCGCGACATCGGCTTTGCCCGACGCTCTTTCGCCATCGCAGCGGGCTTCGGGCTGGCCAGCATTCTGTCGACGATCCTGCTCGGAGATGAATCGGGTTATGAGCTCGGTGATGTGCAGGAGGTCAAGCTGGCCGCGATCGAAGCCGAATGGCATACCGAGCCGGCGCCGGCCGCCTTTACCCTGATCGGCTGGCCGGATCAGGATGCGAAGACCACCCACTACGCGCTCAAGATCCCCTATGCCCTCGGCATTATCGCAACCCGCTCGATCGACGAGCCGGTGAAGGGCCTGATCGACATCGAGGCCGAACACCGGGCCCGGATTGTCAACGGTCTTGAGGCCTACCGCCTGCTCGAGGCCCTCAAATCCGGAGAGGACACTCCGGCCAACCGGATCGCCTTCGATCAGATCAAACAGGATCTGGGCTATGCCCTGCTGCTGACGCGCTATACCGATGATCCTTCGAGTGCCACAGCGGCCCAGATCGACGCCGCCGCCGCAGACAGTATCCCGCGCGTGGCCCCGCTCTTTTTCACCTTCCGCCTGATGGTCGGCTGCGGCCTGTTGCTGCTGCTGCTGTTTGTGGTGGCGTTCTACAAGACCGCCAAACGCAGCGAACACCAGAGTCCCCGTTTTCTGCGCTGCTGCATGCTGGCCCTGCCCCTGCCCTGGATCGCTGCAGAAACGGGCTGGTTTGTCGCCGAATACGGCCGTCAGCCCTGGACCATCTCCGGCGTACTGCCGACCCACCTGTCCGCCTCAAGTCTGAGCAGCAGTGATCTCTATCTGAGCATTGCCGCCTTTACTCTGATCTACGGCTTCTTTGCGCTGGTCGAGATCTATCTGATGCTCAAATACGCCCGGCTCGGCCCCAGCAGCCTGAATACCGGGCGTTATCATCATGAACATGCCCAACCGGCACTGGAGGGCTGACCCATGTTGCTCGATTACGAACTGATGAAACTGATCTGGTGGGGCCTGATCGGCATCCTGCTGATCGGCTTTGCCCTGACCGACGGTTTTGATCTCGGCACCGCCATCGTGCTGCCGCTGCTCGGTAAAACCGACAATGACCGCAGGCTGATGCTCAACGCGCTGGCGCCGCACTGGGACGGGAATCAGGTGTGGCTGATCACCGCCGGCGGCGCGATCTTCGCCGCCTGGCCGCAGGTATATGCCACGGCCTTTTCCGGCTTCTACTGGGCGATGATGCTGGTGCTCTTTACCCTGATCTGTCGGCCGCTGGCACTCGAGTACCGTGCCAAGCTGCTCCCGGCGCAGCAGCGCTGGTGCGATCGCGCCCTGTTTCTGTCCGGGCTGGTACCGGCACTGGTGTTCGGGGTGGCCTTCGGCAACCTGTTCCTTGGCTTCGGCATTCGCTTCGATCCTCTGCTGCGCAGCAGCTTCAGCGACGGCCTGCTCGATCTGTTTCACCCCTTCGCACTGCTGGCGGGCCTGGTCAGTGTGCTGATGCTGATCCAGCATGGCTGCTGCTGGCTGTCGCTGAAAACCGAACCGCAGCTGGCCGCCCGCGCTGCAGCGCTGGCTCGGCTGGCAGCGGCAGCGCTGATTCTGGCCTTCGCTGCGGCCGGCCTCTATCTGTCGATGCTGCCCGGCTACAGCCTGATCGAGATCGGCGATCCGGCCACCCTGCTCAACCCGCTGCAGAAAACCGTGATGGCCACAGCCGCTGGCAGCTGGCTGGACAATTACGTGCGCTATCCGTGGATCATCCTGGCTCCGCTGGCCGGCTTTTCCGGTGCTCTGGCCGTGGTGCTGCTCAATCCGCTGCCACGCCCGGGCTGGTCCTTCTGTGCCAGCGCCCTGAGCCTTGGCGGTATCATCATGACCGCCGGCTTGAGCCTGTTTCCCTTTATCCTGCCCTCCTCGCTGCAGCTTGAAGCCAGTCTGACCGTCTGGGACGCCACCTCCAGCCCGCTGACCCTGTCGATCATGACGGCCGTCGCGGCGCTGCTGGTACCGGTGGTACTCGGTTACAGCGCCTGGTGCTTCTATCGCATGCGCGGCCGAGTGCATCAGGCAGATCTCGCCCAAGCGGGCCGTAACCTCTACTAGGAGCAACAGGCGATGTGGTATTTCAGTTGGATTCTCGGCGTGCTGCTGGCCTGTGCCTGCGGCATCATCAATGTGCTCTGGTACGAATTTCATGAGGCGGATTTCGACCGCAACGATCAGAGCGACACTTCGTCTCAGCCCTAGGAGAGCTCCATGACCTCGAGTCAGGAACACCGCCCCCTGCGTCTTTTGCTGACGCTGGCGGCCTTTATTGTGGTGATTTCCGGCATGAAAGCCGCCGAAGCGATGATCGTGCCCTTTCTGCTGTCCCTGTTCATTGCCGTCATCTGTGCACCGGCGCTGTTCTGGCTGCAAAAACGCGGCATTCCGCTGGGTCTCGATCTGGCCCTGTTGCTGATCGGCATTCTCGGCGTGAATATTCTGCTCGGCATGCTGGTGGGCAATTCGATGAAGGATTTTTCCAGCAACCTCGAGCTGTATCAGACCCGGCTCGGCGCCATGGCCGAGCAGCTGGTGCTGTTTCTGGCGCAGTGGAACATCACGCTGCCAAGCGGCCTGATCTCCGACCAGTTCAACCCCGGCGCGGTGATGAAGCTTGCCAGCCGCCTGTTTGGCGCCTTCAGCAGCGTCCTGACCAACGCCTTTCTGATCATTCTGACCGTCATTTTCCTGCTCGGTGAAGCGGCCAATATTCCCGGCAAGCTCAAGCTGGCGATGCGCGATCCCGACCGCAGCTTTGCCCAGCTCAAGACCGTCCTCGATACCATCAAGCGCTACATGCTGATCAAGTCGTCTGTCAGCCTGGCCACGGGTCTGATCATCTATGCGGGCCTGCTGCTGATCGGCGTCGATTATCCGATTCTCTGGGCCCTGCTCGCCTTTCTGCTCAATTTTGTCCCCAATATCGGCTCAATCATCGCCGCGGTTCCGCCGGTACTGCTGGCCTTGGTACAACTGGGTCCGATGGCTGCGGTGGCCACCGCCGGCACCTTCCTGGTGGTCAATATCCTCATGGGCAACCTGATCGAACCGCGCTACATGGGCCGCGGCCTTGGCCTCTCCACACTGGTGGTGTTTCTGTCGTTGATTTTCTGGGGCTGGGTGCTGGGACCGGTAGGTATGCTGCTGTCGGTACCGCTGACGATGACACTCAAGATCGCACTCGAAGCCAGTGACAGTACACGCTGGCTGGCCATTCTGCTGGGCAACGAGGTCGCAGAGGAAAACGCGCAATAGAAGCTATAGCTGAGCTCAATTTGTTTTATTAAAACCATTTATTGGTTTTTAAAACTCAATCATGAAAACCTATAGCCATCTTCAGGGGGACAGCCCCCTCCGCCAGAACCCGTTGTTAAGGAGCTATCCCCATGGAACTTAAGCGCATTACCATCTTTGGCCGTCCCGGTTGCGGTTACTGCCGTCGAGCCAAGGAACTGTGCGAAATCAAGGAGCTTAACTTCCGTTACATCGATATCTACGAAGAAGGGATCAGCAAGGCGGATCTGGAAAAGACCGTCGGCAAGCCGGTCGAAACCGTACCGCAGATCTTCCACGGTGCCGAGCATATCGGTGGATTTACCGAGTTTGATGCCTGGGTCAAGACACAGGAACAGGCCCATCCGGAAGTGTTCCAGAACCTGGCTTCCTGATGAAGCAGAAACCGGAGCCCAGAGCTCCGGTTTTTTATATCCCTTATACCTGGAGCGGGCGAATGCTCGCCTCCACCAGCTGCAGCTGACGCTGACACAGCCCCAGAGGCGCCGCCCGGTGGCTGATCAGCAGCAGCGTTTTACCCGCCAGCGCGCGCTCAAGCTGCACCAGCAGACGCGCCTCAAGCGCAAGATCCAGCCCCTCTGTCGGCTCGTCCAGAATCCAGATCGGCGCCTCACTGAGTAACACGCGCGCCAGGCCAATGCGGCGCCGCTCACCACCCGAGAGCCGGCGCCCACCGGCACCGATGCAACAGGACTCAAGATCCGCCGCCTGCGCGGCCAGGTGCGTCAGTTCGACCTGCCGCAACACCTCGAGCAGACGCTCTGAAGAGGCGCCCGGCGCGGCCAGACGCAGATTCAGCGCCAAGGAGCCGTCGAGAAGATCGACCTGCTGTGGCAGAACCGCAA
Organism: uncultured Pseudomonadales bacterium; assembly: GCA_964461355.1. Taxonomy (GTDB): domain Bacteria; phylum Pseudomonadota; class Gammaproteobacteria; order Pseudomonadales; family CAYWUD01; genus CAYWUD01. Next base: position 5,923 of record CAYWUD010000065.1, read on the forward strand.
ACTGGGCGCGCAGGCAGGGCTCTGCATAGGTTTCAATCGCGCGCTGCCAGAGTTCGATCTCACCACGCTGAGGCGCAAACCAGCGTGCCAGAAGTCCGATCAGAGTCGACTTGCCACAACCGCTGGGGCCCACCAGCGCCAGCCGCTCGCCCCGCCTCAGGCAGAACGAAGCCTCGCGCAGCAACGGCGCTGCCTCAGGAAAGGCAAACTCAAGCCCGCGGCACTCAAGCGCAACCGGTGCCTGAACAGCCTGCTCGGGAGCCTCAACGAGCGATACGGGAAAGACACAAGGCGCTGCCTGACACACCGCCGCGAGCCGCTCCAGTGCACTGCGACTGCGCCCGAGAAACAGCACGCCATCGGCCAGTGGCAGCACAAGCTCCTGCAGTCCCAGCCACAGAAACAGCAGGCAGGCCAGTTCAGGCCCCTGCCAGAAGGGGGGCAGCTCCGTCATGACCACCAGAGACAGCAGCAGAAGCAGCAACAGCACCGGTAACAGCACCAGAGAAGCCCGTACCAGACTCTGCTGACGCGCCAGCGCATCCTGGGCGCTGAACAGATCGCGTTCGGCCGCTGCGATCTGCGCCAGTGCCGCAGGCGCGCGTGCAAACAGCTGCAGTACCCCCAGCTGACCCAGGTATTCATGCAATACCTGCTGTAGCCGCCCCTCCGCCTCGGCGACACGAGCGCCCTGCACCGTGCCGAGGCGATAGGGAATCCGCAGCAACAGCACAATCAGCAGCAGTACGGCCATCAGCATCAGCGCCGCCTGCGGCAACCCCGCGTACAGCACCAGCAACAGCGGTACCAGCAGCACTACCGCAGCCATCAGCGGAACAAGCATGCGCAGATACAGGTGATCGAGCGCATCGATATCCTGCTGCAGGCGCTGCAACAGCTCCGCCGGATGCAACCCCACCCGGGGAAAGATCGGAATCAGGCGGCGGAAAAAAGCGCCCCGAAGATCGGCCAGAATCTGCAGTGTCAGGCTGTGTCCCCACACGCGCTCGGCGTAGCGTCCGGCGGTCCGTCCCATCGCCAGTAACCGTACCAGCGCACCCGGGGTGAAAAAGTTGAACGCCTGGGCCGTAACCAGGCTCATACCCGCCAGTGCCGTTGCGGTGAGAAACCAGCCCGACAGCACCAGCAGGCCGATACTGCATGCCAGTGCCACTGCAGCCAGCAGGGCATGCCCCAGCAGCGCCCAGCGCCGCTGCCAGTAGGGTCCGAGATACTGAGCATGACGACGCATCACAGCGGCGACTCCGCCAGAACGGAGGGCGCTGATGCCTGCAGGCGCCCGCACTCAAGCTCTGCCACACGATCGGCCAGAGGCAGCAGTTCGGCGCGATGACTGACCATGATGCAGCTGCGCGCCGCCAGCAGCGGGCGCAGACGCGCCACCAGACGCCGCGCTCCGGCACGATCGAGAGCCGCCGTCGGCTCATCCAGCAGGAGCAGTCCCGAAGGTTTGAGCAGCGCCCGGGCCAGCAGCAAACGCTGACGTTGTCCCGCCGACAATGCCCGCCCGCCCGGACCGACATCAAGATCCAGCTGCCCCGGCTGCTGGCGCACCCAGGCGGCCAGCTCGACCACATCCAGCATGGCCCAGAGGGCTGCATCCTCGTCAGCACGGCCCGGCGCCAGATTGGCCCTGAGGGTACCGGCGATCAGATCCAGATCCTGCCCCTGCCAGCTGATCTGCTCTGCCGTCAGCGCTCGCCCACGGTGATCACAGAGTCGCCCCTGATAGGCGTGAAAACCGAGCAGGGTTTCCAGCAGCGTTGTCTTGCCGCTCCCGCTGGCCCCACAGAGCAACAGGGTTTCGCCCGGCTCGAGCTGAAGATCGATCCCATCGAGCAGCAGGGCACCGTCCGCAGCCTGAACACGCAGCGCCTCAAGCGACAGACCCACAGGCTCGGTCGTATCCGCAACGCGCGCCGCTGGTGGCGTAGCGGTATCGTGCCGAGGTAGCGCTGCGAGCGTTTCCAGTAACAGCCCGGCCGCGCCTTCGGCCTCGGCACGTGCATGATGGGCCGCCCCCAGTTCACGCAGCGGCAGGAAGAATTCCGGCAGCAGCAGCAGCAGATAGAGCGCGACCGCCAGATCCAGCGGCCAGGGCCCCCAGGCAAGGTCGATATAACCGAGCAGACTCAGGCCGAGATAGACCGCTACCAGCGCGATCGACAGGGCAGTGAAGAACTCGAGCACCGCCGACGACAGAAAGGCGATTTTGAGCACCTTCAACGTCTCGAGCCGCAGCTGATCGGCAGCCCGGTCCACACTGAGCGCTTCTGCTTCGGCCTGGGCAAACAGGCGCAGCGTCGGCAGCGCCGTCAGGCGATTGAGAAAATGACCGGCAAGCCGGTTCAGTGCCGTCTGATTGGCAGCGCTGGCGCGCGCAGCCTGCTGTCCGACCAGCACCATAAACAGGGGAATCCAGGGCGTTGTCAGCAGCAGGATAACGCCTGCCAGCGGCTCGACCAGAGCCAAAGCCAGCCAGAACAGCAACGGCAGGCCCATGGCCAGACACTGCTGCGGCCGATAGCGCGCCTGATAGTCATGCAGGATCTCGACCTGATGCACCAGCTGGCTGACCCAATGACCCAGTGGCCGCTGCCGCAGCACCACCGGCCCGGCGCGATCGATGCGCGCCAGCAAGAGCGCGCGTACCGCGGCGCGCAGACGACAGCCACGGCGAAACCCCAGACGTCCGGAGCTGTAGATCAACACCGCCCGCAGGATGGCCAGTACCGAGAAGCCGAACCAGCAGGGCCACAGAGCACTGACCGCTACCCCTTGCTGCCACCAGGCCCCCGCGCCATAGGCCAGCAGCGCCGCCTGGACAATGGTCAGCAGGGCATTCGCCAACCCGAGCAGCAGCAACGGCCGCAGTGACGCGGCCGCCGCCAGCGAGCGCTCTAGGGTCTGTATCGATGGTCCGGCTACAGCACCTCCGCAAATACGCACATTCTGTCGATTAATGAGGGAAGTCCGCAAGTGCTGTATGGTTCACAGTGCCGTAACAAAAAGGGTACTATGCGCGCCTAAAAGAGTGACACTGATCAAATTGTCACCAACCACCTTGAACCGACAGCGAAGAATCCATGCATCCGCTTGCCCTGCTCTATCGAAGGATCGTACTGCAGCATCCGGGACTGATCGTGGCGCTGATTGCGCTCCTCAGTCTGTTTGCCCTGTTCGAAGCCCGCCACTTCCGCCTTGATGCATCGGCCGACTCGCTGGTCCTCGAGCACGACCAGGATCTGGCCTACTTCCGGGTCATCAACGAGCGCTACGGCAGCAACGATTTTCTGGTCATCACCTATACCCCCTATGCCGATCTGCTGTCGGATGAATCCCTGACCGGCATTCGGGCGCTGGAGCAATCACTGTCGAAGCTCGAGCGGGTCGAATCGGTCATCACCCTTCTGGATGTACCGCTGCTCGACAGCCCAAGGGTCTCGCTGTCGCAGATCAGTTCCGAAGTCCGCACCCTGGAAACCCCGGATGTCGACAAGGAGCTGGCGCGCGAAGAGTTCATCACCAGCCCGCTCTACAGCAACATGCTGGTCAGCCCGAACGGCAAGACCACGGTCCTGCAGGTCAACTTCAAGCGCGATCTGGAGTATTTCCGCCTCCTCGAGGAACGTGACGGACTGCGCCGCAAACAGCTCTAGGAAGGCCTGTCGGCCA
>CAYWUD010000066.1:0-9527 GCA_964461355.1 uncultured Pseudomonadales bacterium
TTGACCTTGTACAATTAACACCTAGACTCAACTTATCGATACAGGAGGCAAGATCATGTATAACTTTTCTCCCGATCAGATCCAGCTGGGTATCAGCGCCTGCCTGCTGGGTCATCCGGTCCGCTTCGATGGCGGCCACAAGCGCTGGCATTACGTCACCGACCAGCTGAGCCGATACTTCACGTTCATTCCCCTCTGCCCGGAGGTGGCCATTGGTCTCGGCACGCCGCGCCCGACCCTGCGCCTGGTGCGCAAGGACGACAACATCATCGCCCGCAGCAAGGACGGTCAGGAGGTCACCGACGCGCTGCGCGGCTACGGTGAAGAGCAGGCACAAAAACTCGACTATATCAGCGGCTATATCTTCTGCGCCGCCTCACCGAGCTGCGGTATGGAGCGGGTTCGGGTCTACAACGAAGCGGGCACCGGCGCCGCCAAGGAAGGCAGCGGCATCTACGCCGAGGCCCTGATGCGCGCCCGTCCGGAGCTGCCGGTCGAAGAGAACGGCCGCCTCAATGATCCGGTGCTGCGGGAGAATTTTATTACCCGGGTGTACGCCTACCACCGCTGGCAAACCCTGGTACACGAAGGCCTGACGCCCGCCGGCCTGATCGGCTTTCACAGCAGCTACAAGTACCTGCTGATGGCGCACAACCCGGTTGCCTACCGCGATCTGGGCCGAATGCTCAGCGATCTCTCCGTTGAGCTCGAACCGCTGGCAAAACGTTATATCCGCGCCTTTATGCAGGCGCTGAAGAAACCCGCCTCGCGCAAGAATCACAGCAGCGCGCTGCAGCACCTGCAGGGCTACTTCAAACGCCACATCAGCGCACGTCAGCGCCAGGAGCTCAATGAGCTGATCGACCAGTACCGCCAGGGTGTCTTGCCGCTGCTGGTACCGGTGATGCTGCTACGTCACTACCTGGCCGAGCACCCGAATTCCTACGTGGCCAAGCAACATTATCTGGCGCCCTACCCCGACAGTTTCAGTCTGCGCTACGGGCTCTGAACCAGCATTCCTGTACCGAAAACCGCATCAGGCCCGCTCTACGGGCCTGATGCTTATGCGCTCGAAACAAGGTCGCATTACCAGGGAATCGGCTTGCCGTCCCAGTCAAGATAACTCAACGTGCCATCGGCACGCTGGCGATCCATCAGCGCCAGCAGCCGCTCGACCACGAACTCTGCGGTAAACAGACGGCCTTCGGCCACTCGAGCCTGAAACGGACGTGAGAGCGCGGTATCGGTGGTACCGGGGTGAAAGGCCAGCAGCTTGATGGCCGGTGCCCGGCGGGCGTATTCGATCGCGGCGGTTTTAAGCAACATATTCAGCGCCGCCTTGGCCGCACGGTAACCGTACCAGCCGCCCAGACGGTTGTCGGCAATACTGCCGACCCGGGCACTGAATACCGCCACCACGGCAGGCCCCGCCTCGGCCAGCAGGGGCAGCAGCGCCTGCAGCCAGAGCAGCGGCACAACGGCGTTGGCCTCATACAGCCGCAGCAACGCGTCACGCTGTACAGCCTCAAGCCGCTTTTCCGGCAGCAGATCCTCATCATGCAACAGCCCGTTGCAGATAAAGACCCGCACCGGAGTCACCCGTTCAGCGCGCAGGCGCTGTCCGAGTTCGGCGATCGCCGTCTCACGGTAATCGCAGTCATACCAGTGCGCGCCCGCTGCCAACGCGGCGGGCGCACACTGGCGGCTGATGGCATGCAGGCGCACCCGTTCAGGCTGCGCCAGTGCCGCACGCACCAACGCCTGACCGATACCCCCGCCGGCACCGATCACCAGCCAGGTTTCAGGGCTGGCCACAACCGCAGTCATCGTCGGCGCGCGCCCCCGCCTGCACCTGCGGCGGCCCTTTGGGCCGGAACTCGTCGGGCAGCAGCCCGGCCAGCACAGAGCCCTCGGTACAGCGCGCCACCGCCATCAGCATACGGCTGATGCGGTGACGGCGGCGGGCAAACTGATCGTAGGCGCGATCAAACAGCGGCCGGGTCAGGGGGCAGCGCAAGGGGGCGACCAGCGGCCCGAAACCGACCAGACGCCAGGCTCGCTCGGTCACCGCCAGTCCGGTCAGCAGCGTACCCTCGCCCGTGCGCGCATGCAGGGTCTTCAGGGCACGCTCCCGGTCGATCTCGGGAAAGCGGGCACTGAAATCAGCCGCGCGCAGGTTTTCCAGAGCGATCCGCTGCTGCCGGTCTGCCGCCTTCAGGTGGCGCATTTCCAGGGCACACAGGGGACACTCGGCATCATAAAAAATGGTCAGATCCGTCATTGGCCTGCTCCTGCCAACGCCGTAGCCTCAGCGTCGGAAGATTATTTCTGTACAGCATTGATCTGCCTGTACAACATGACTATGGTGTAAGCATAGTTGTACAAAACAAAAAATCACGTACAGATTTGATGCAATCGAATGAGGTATCCATGAGCTCCGAGGCCAACCTGCCCATCCGCGAAGTCGCCCGCATCACCGGCGTCAACCCGGTCACCCTGCGGGCCTGGCAGCGCCGCTACGGCCTGATCAACCCCGAGCGTACGGCCAGTGGCCACCGCCTCTATTCGGAACTCGACATCGCCCAGATCCGCCAGATCCTGCACTGGCTCGAACAGGGCGTGGCGATCAGCCAGGTCAAACCGCTGCTGGCGCGCCCCGATCAAGCAGTCGCAGGCTCCAACTGGGAGCAGGCCCAGCACGAACTGAGCGAGTACGCCTTCGCCCTGAACCTCGGCGGTCTGGAACATCGCCTGCGCGAACTGGCGCAGCTGTATCCGGCCGAACTGCTGCTGCGCCATGTGATCGAGCCCTGGCTGCAGCAGCTGGGCATGCTCGAGCGACCCGATCGCGCGCTGCTCGAACAGGCCGTACAGTCGCTGCTGATGCGCCTCTTCAGCCAGCTCCTGTGTATCCAGAAAGGTCCGCGGATTGCGGTGGTGCGTATCGGCACGGTCGATCCGCTGGCGGCAGTCCTGCTGCAATACGAACTGCAGGGGCTCGAGTGCCGCAGCCACAACCTCGGCGTGCTCGACCCCAAACAGCTGCTGCTGGCGGCCGCGCGGTTGCAGGCGGATGCCTATCTGCTGCTGCCCGGCAGCGGCCTGACCGCCGCCTGGCTGCGTGAACGCCGTGACTGCTGGCCCGAACACAGCTTTGCCGTGGGCCCGCTGGGCCACAGCTACCAGCAACAGGGGTGGCTGCACCTGCCCCATGCCGCCAGTGTCAGCGCGCTGGCAAGGGATAACCATGAGTTCTTTAGTCTGGTTCAGAAGCGATCTGAGGCTCGCGGATAACCCCGCCCTCAGTACGGCCTGCCTGCGCGGGGAGCCGGTGCGCGCCCTGTATATCCATAGCCCCGAGCAGCGCCGGCGTCATGGCAACGGGCCACGCCAGCTGGAACTGATCGAGCGCCGCCTGAATGCGCTGGGCGATGAACTGGCCGCACTCGGCATCCCCCTGGAGCTGCTTGAGGTTAAGGATTTCTCCCGCCTGGCGCAGGCGCTCGAACGCTGGTGCCAAGAGCATGGGATCAGCCGCATCTTTGCCAATGCCGAAACGGGCCTGAATGAAGGACGCCGCGATCGTGCGGTCGCAGCGCTGCTGCCGCTTGAGCCGGTCGGCAGCGATTGTCTGATCCCGCCCGGCACCCTGCATACGGGCAGCGGCGCGCCCTACCGCGTGTTTACCCCCTTTGCCCGCGCCTGGCTCAAACGCCTGAGCGAGCTGGGTTATCGCTGCCTGCCGAGTCCCGCGGCACAGGGGGCGCCCATCGCCTTCTCGCCCATCCAACTGAGCGGTGCCAAGGACGACAGCAGTGCCTGGCCGGTCGACAGCGCGGCGATTCAGGACCGCCTGAGCCGCTTTTGCCGCGGGGCACTGAGCGATTACGACGCGCGGCGTGACTACCCGGCACAAGCGGCCACCAGTGCACTGTCACCCTATCTGGCCCTTGGCATGCTATCGGTCGGCCAGTGCCTGCAGGCGATTGAAACCGCGCAGGGCTTCCTACCCCTGAGCCGCGGCGAAACCGGCTTTGCCTGGCTCAATGAGCTGATCTGGCGCGAGTTCTACCGCCACCTGCTCGGCGCCTACACCGAACTCTGCAAGCACCGCCCCTTCAAGGCCGAAACCGACCGCCTGCCCTGGCGCCAGAACCCCGAACAGCTCAGACGCTGGCAGGAGGGCAGCACCGGATTTCCGCTGATCGACGCAGCCATGCGCTGCCTGAAGCACACCGGCTGGATGCACAACCGCCTGCGCATGCTGGTGGCGAGCTTTCTGACCAAGGATCTGCTGATCGACTGGCGTCTGGGTGAAGCCTGGTTCATGCAGCAGCTTCTGGATGCCGACCTGGCCTCGAATAACGGCGGCTGGCAATGGGCCGCCGGTACCGGTGCCGACGCCGCACCCTATTTTCGTATCTTCAATCCCACCACCCAGAGCCGGCGCTTCGATGCCGCTGGCACCTTTATCCGCCAATGGCTACCGGAGCTCGCCGACCTGCCGGACAGCGCCATCCACGCACCCGCAACCTGGCTCGCTGACCGGGGCCAGAGCCACCGCTACCCGTTACCGATTGTCGATCACGCCAAGGCCCGTAGCCGCGTGATCACCCTGTTCCAGGGGCTGCGCCCCGAGGAGGCCCCATGAGTCCGGCTCTTGCGCGCTTCTGCGCCTTTTACCGTGCCCTCGGCCCTGGCCGGCCTACCGGCCTCGACGAGATCTACAGCCGCGAGATCGAATTTATCGATCCGGCCCATCAGCTGACCGGGCTTAATGCGGTCGAACAGTATTTCGAGCAACTGCTGGGTCCGCTGCATACCTGCGCCGTCGAGATCGAACAGGTGATGGAACAGGAGCAGAGCGCCTATGTGCGCTGGACCATGCACCTGAGTCATCCGGCGCTGGCCCGCGGTCAGCCGATCGAGGTGCCCGGGGTCAGCTACCTGCGCTTTGCCGAGCGGATCGATTACCACCGCGACTATTTCGATCTGGGCGCCCTGGTGTACGAACATCTGCCGCTGGTCGGCGGTGCGGTGCGCGCCTTCAAGGCGAGGCTCGGACAATGAGCCGGGTACTGATTACCGGCGCCAGCTCCGGTATCGGTCTAGAGCTGGCCAGAGACTATGCCGCAGACGGCTGGCAGGTGATCGCCTGCGGGCGCAACCGGGACAAGCTTGAACAGGCGCTCGAAGGGCTCGAGGTCATGCTCAGGGTTTTCGACAGCACCGATCAGGCCGCCTGCCACGAGGCGCTTTTGCATCTGCCTCCGGTCGATCTGGCCATTCTCGCCGCCGGTACCTGTGACTATATCGATGACCCGCAGCATATCGATGCCGACCTCTTTACCCGGGTGATTCAGACCAACCTGCTCGGCACCCTCTACTGCCTGACCCCGCTGCTGGCCAGCATGCAGGCGGGCGGGCGCATTGCCGTCGTCAGTTCCTCGGTCACCTTTGTGCCGCTGACCCGTGCCGAGGCCTACGGCGCCTCCAAGGCGGCGCTCGATTATCTGGTGCGCACCCTGGCGATCGATCTTGCTCAAAGCGGTATCGCGCTCAGCCTGATCCGCCCGGGCTTTGTCGATACCCCGCTGACGCAGAAGAACGATTTTCCGATGCCGGGCCGAATCAGCGTGGCGGAGGCCAGCGCAGCGATCCGCAAGGGGCTGGCCCGGGGCCAACGCGAGATCAGCTTTCCCTTCGGCTTGATCAGCATCCTGCGCCTGTTGTCCTGGCTACCCCAGGGGCTCTGGCACCGCATCGGCACCCGGCTGGTACGCCCGCAAAAGCCGGGCAAGCCACTAGGCTGAACAAGGAGCAGGATCAAGGAGCGAAGAGCATGGCGCGGATTGCAATCATCGGCAGTGGCATTTCCGGTTTGACCGCCGGTTACCTGCTCGGTCAGGAACACCGGGTCAGCCTGTTTGAAGCGAGCGACACCCTCGGCGGCCATACCGCGACCGTGGATATCGAGCTCGCCGGGCGCCCCTACGCCGTCGACACCGGCTTTATCGTCTTCAATGACCGCACCTACCCCAACTTTCTGAAACTGCTCGCACGGATCGGGCTGTGCAAGCAGCCGACCGAGATGAGCTTCAGCGTGCAGCACCCGGGCACCGGCCTTGAGTACAACGGCCATAACCTCGCCAGCCTGTTTGCCCAGCGGCGCAACCTGATCAGCCCGCGCTTTTACCGCTTTCTTGGCGAGATCCTGCGTTTTAACCGTCTGAGCAAGGCGGCGCTGCAGGAGCAACACCTGATCGACCAGAGCCTCGGCCAGTTTCTGAGCGCGCACGGCTTTTCCGACTTTTTTGCCGAGCACTATATTCTGCCGATGGTCGCGGCGATCTGGTCGGCGTCCGAAGAGGAATCGCGCGCCCTGCCGCTGCCTTTTTTCCTGCGCTTTTTCGACAACCATGGTCTGCTCGACATCAACGACCGCCCGCAGTGGTATGTGCTGCCGGGTGGCTCGCGCAGCTATATCCCGGCACTGAGCGAGCCGCTGACCGCGATTCATCGGAACACCCCGGTGCAACGCATTCGCCGTCAGGCCGATGGCGTCACCCTCGACAGCCACCGTGGAGCCGAGCAGTTCGATCAGCTGATCATCGCCTGCCATGCCGATCAGGCGCTGGCGCTGCTGGCCGACCCGACGCCGGAGGAAGAGAGCATCCTCAGCCAGCTGCCCTACCGCAGCAACGAGGTGGTGCTGCACCATGACCGCAGCCTGCTACCAGACTGTGAACGCGCCTGGGCCAGCTGGAACTACCGTCTGCACCCCGAGCGCGGCCGCCCGACGGTGACCTACAACATGAATATTCTGCAGGGGCTCGAAAGCGCAGAGCCGCTCTGCGTGACCCTGAACCAGAGCGAGGCGATCGACCCGAACAAGATCCTCGGCCGCTACGACTACGCCCACCCGGTGTATAACCGCGCCGCCCTCGCCGCCCAGCAAAGGAGGGCCAGCATCAACGGGCATCACCGCACCTATTACTGCGGTGCCTACTGGTACAACGGCTTTCACGAAGACGGCGTCAACAGCGCGCTGGATATCTGCCGTGCGTTCGGGGCCACGCTATGAACAGCCGTCTGTTTCTGGGCCGGGTGCGCCACCGCCGCTTCAGCCCGCGCAGCCACCAGTTCAGCTACCCGCTGTATATGCTGGGACTCGACCTTGATGAACTCGAAGAGCTCGACCGCGCATGCCGCTATTTCGCCTGCGAACGTTTTGCGCCCCTGAGCTTTCGCCGCCGCGACTACCTCGGTGATTCGGCCCTGGCGTTAAAGGAGGCCGTACTCGATCAGGTCGGCCAGCTGGGCGGTGAGCCCGCGGGACTTGATCGTGTACTGATGGTCGGCCAGGTACGCTGCTTTGGCCTCTACTTCAGCCCGGTGAATCTCTATTTCTGCTACGCAGGCGATACACCGCGCTACCTGCTGGCCGAGGTGCGCAACACCCCCTGGCTCGAGCGCCACTGCTATCTGGTGGATCTGCATGAGCCCAAACCCTGCCCCAAGGCCTTTCATGTCTCCCCCTTTATGGGCATGGAGATGAACTACCACTGGCGTATTCGCCCGCCGCTACAAAGCGCCGGCGAAGGCAAGCCATTACTGGTGCATATCGAAAACCGGGCCGAGCAGCGCCTGTTCGATGCCACTCTGGTTCTGCGCCAACGCCCCTTTGATCGCAGCAGCCTGAAGGCCGCGCTGGGCCACTGGCCGCTGATGACGCTGAGCATTCTGCGCGGTATCTACTGGCAGGCCGCCCGGCTGTTTTTCAAAGCGGTTCCCTACCACCCGCATCCCTAGGAGCGCACCATGGAGACCCTGTGTTCACCGCGTGTACCGAGCCTTGGCGACCGATTCGCGCGCCAGCAGCTGCTGGGTCTGTTTGATCACCTTGAGGGCGCCGGCCTGACCCTGACCGAAGCGGGCCAACGCCTGCACTTTGGCGATCCCGACGCCGAGCTTCAGGCCGAGATCGCCGTGCTCGATCCGCGTGCCTGGCGCGCGGCACTCTTCGGCGGCAGTATCGGCGCCGCCGAGGCCTGGGTGCAGGGCTACTGGGACACGCCGGATCTGACCCGGGTCACCTCGCTGTTTGTCCACTGCCAGCCGTTGCTCGAACGCCTGGAAAAGCGCCTCGCCTGGCTGAGCGCACCGCTCAACCGCCTGCGCCACTGGATCAACCGCAACAGCAAAAACGGCAGCCGCAGCAATATCGCCGCCCACTATGATCTGGGCAACGAGCTCTACCGCCTGTTCCTCGACCCCTGGATGCAGTACTCCTCGGCGATCTTCCCCGAACCCGGCGCGAGCCTCGATCAGGCGCAGGAGCACAAACTGAAACTGATCTGCGAAAAGCTCGAACTCGTCCCTGCCGACCACCTGCTGGAGATCGGGACCGGCTGGGGCGGGCTTGCGATCTATGCCGCCAGCCACTACGGCTGCCGGGTCACCACCACTACTCTGTCGCAGGCCCAGTTCGAGCATGCCAAGGCCGAGGTCGCCGCCGCAGGGCTGGACGATAAAGTGACCCTGCTGCTCAAGGACTACCGTGACCTCGACGGCCAGTACGACAAGCTGGTGTCGGTGGAGATGATCGAAGCGGTCGGTCACAACTACCTCCCAACCTATTTTCAGGCGCTGGAGCGGCTGCTCAAGCCGCGCGGCAAGCTGTTGATCCAGGCGATCTGCATCGCTGATCAGCGCTACGACCAGTACCGCAAGGAGGTCGATTTTATCCAGCGCTATATCTTCCCCGGCGGCTGCCTGCCCTCGGTCAGCACCCTGTGCCAGCAGCTCAAGGAGCAGACCAGCATGACCCTGACGCGGCTGCAGGACTACGGCCACCACTACGCCCACACCCTGAAGCTCTGGGCCGAACGCTTCAAGGGCGCCTCCGATCATCTGCAGGCGCTCGGCTATGAGCAGGAGTTCCAGCGCCTCTGGGCCTTCTACTTCGCCTACTGCGAAGGCGGCTTTCGCGAAGGAGCGATCGGTCTGGTGCACTTTGAAGCCGCCAAACCGGAGGCACGCAAATGGCCCGCCGGGACTGGATTCAACTGTTAGCCTTTGAGCTGTTCTGGATGCTGGCGGTGGTGGGGCAGAACCACCCGCTGGCGCTACTGGGACTGGTGGGGCTGTTGCTGCTGCAATTTGCCCTGTCCGATCAGCGCCTGGGTGATCTTCGCGTACTGCCGCTGGCGCTCATCGGCATCGCCCTCGATAGCCTGCTGACGCTGACCGGGGTGTTTGAATTCGACGCCCTGCCGCTCTGGCTGGCGCTGCTCTGGTGCGGCTTTGTCCTCACCCTGGGCCACGGTCTGGCCTGGATGAGAACCCGCCCGACTTACCAGCAATGGCTGCTCGGCGCCTTGGCCGGCAGCACCTCCTATCTGAGTGGCTGGCGCCTGGAAGCAGTCGAACTGCCGCTTGGCTGGGCCACCAGCACGCTGCTGCTGGCGCTGATCTGGGGCGCCCTGCTGCCGCTTCTGGTACTGCTCGATCACACCCTGAGGAAC
>CAYWUD010000067.1:0-9475 GCA_964461355.1 uncultured Pseudomonadales bacterium
CAGAATCAGACCGTAGGGCAGGATGATCCAGAGGGTTTCAAGGGTCAGCGGCACCAACGGCAGCGCAAAGGTGGGCAGGGTACCGGCCAGGGTGGCCTCGGCGTTACCGCTCATATTGCGCACGAAATCGATCACGGTCGGCGACTCGAGCCCGGCCCACTGTACCAGCAGTGTGACGGTCACGATTGCCACCAGCGAGGAAGGCACCGCCGTGGTCAGGCGCGGCAGAAAATGGATGATCGCCATGGTCAGCACCACCAGACCGAGCATCAGATACAGCGCCTCGCCCTGCATCCAGACCAGCTGACCGTCGAGATCCGGCACCTTGAACTGACCTAGCTGCGCCATAAAGATCACGATCGCCAGCCCGTTGACAAAACCGATCATCACCGGATGCGGCACCATGCGGATAAACTTGCCGAGCCGAAAGAGACCGGCCAGCAGCTGCAGCACGCCGGCCAGCATGATGGCGGCAAACAGGTATTCGATCCCGTGCACCGCCACCAGCGACACCATCACCACCGCCGTGGCACCGGTTGCACCGGAGATCATGCCCGGACGTCCGCCGATCACCGCCGTCACCAGCCCCATGATAAAGGCGGCGTACAGCCCCACCATCGGGTCAACCCCGGCGACAAAGGCAAAGGCCACCGCTTCGGGCACCAGTGCCAGGGCTACCGTGAGCCCGGAGAGAAGATCGTTCTTGACCGAAGGCTCGGTCTTCAGCAGCAATTGAGACATCCGTTAATTCACCCTGCGCCTAGCGGTGTAGGCCTACAACACAAAGGGTGCGGATGCTAAAGAAAAGCGCCGCCGCGATTCAACCACAATCTTTACGTAGTTCTGCCTATACCCTGACCCGCTACGGCGCCACACAGGGCATAGCCCACCGCGCCAAGCCGCCGCCACTTTGCCCTGCCCGGCTTCTGTGGGACACTCTAGCGGTCTGTTGATCCGCCCGGAGACCTGCATGCATCCGCCCCCCCGTTTCGAGCCGGCCCATACCCTGCCCCGTGCGTCGGTCTGGCGCCGCCTGGCCGCGCTGGTCTACGACAGCCTGCTCGCGGGTGCCCTGATCATGCTCACCGGCGCTCTGTATCTGGCCGCCCGCGTGGCCCTGTTCGGCAGCGCCCAGACCCTCGAACAGAACCAGGGCTACGACCCGCTGCTCTCGACGCTGATCGTGTTCGTGCTGTTTTTCTTTTTTTCCAGCTGCTGGCGTCGGCGCGGCCAGACACTCGGCATGCAGGCCTGGCGCATTCGCGTGCAGACCGAATCGGGCGATGTGATCAGCTGGTGGCAATGCCTGCTGCGCTTTCTCTGCGCCTTTCCGGCCCTCGGCCTCTGCGGTATCGGCCTGTTCTGGTGCTGGATCGACCGCGAACAGCTGGCCTGGCACGATCGCTTCTCGCTCAGCCGGGTCGTGCTGCTGCCCAAACGTTGAACTGAGCACATAAAAAAGGAGGTCCGAAGACCTCCTTTTGGGTAACTGCGGCCAGAACCCGGCGGCCGAACCGACTACAGGCGCCGGCAGCGCTTGGGCTTGAGTTTTCGCTTGATGCCACCGTCGATCAGCTCCAGATCACCGTGCTTGAGCAATTGCCCGACCGCCTGCTTGAACGCCTTCTTGCTCACCCCCAGTGCCTGATAGATCTCCTCGGGGCTGCTCTTGTCGTGCAGGTTCAGCTGTCCGCCAGCTGCGTCCAGCGCCGCCAGCAACTTGTCGCCGGCACTCGATACCTTGGCATGTCCGGTGCGCTGCAGCGCCAGCTCCAGATGACCGTCATCGCGCACCTTGCGGATAAAGCCCGGCAGACGCTGGCCGCGACGCAGGGTCTGGAACAGCTCGCTGTGATACAGCAGCCCCCAGTGGCTGTTGTCGATAATCGCCTTTACGCCGAGATCGGTACGCCCGCAGATCAACAGCTCGACCGACTGGCCGTTACGAAAACGGCGTGAGCGCGGCGCCACACGATCCTTGAGAAACTGCTCCACCTTCGCGGTCGCAGCCAGACGCCCCTGCTGATCCTGAATCAGACGCACCAGCACCCAGCGCCCGACCGGTAACGGCTGCACCTGCTCGCGAAAGTGCAGCAGCAGATCCTTGGGCAGTCCCCAGTCCAGAAAAGCCCCCATCGGCCCGTTGTCGACCACTTTCAGCCAGGCGAACTCGTCGAGCATGATCTTCGGGCGCTCGGTGGTGGCAACCAGACGATCTTCCGAATCGCAGTAGATAAACACCTCGACCCGATCACCTTCGCGCTCATCGCCCTTGAGATAGCGCCCCGGCAGCAGTACTTCGCCCAGCTCACCGGCATCGAGATAGGCGCCCAGACCGCAGAGTTCAACGATAGGCAGATTGTTCAGGCGTCCGAGGGTAGCCATGGTGAAGGTCTCGCGTAAAAAAGGGGCATTGTAGGGAGGCCGAGGACAGAGTGCCATCCGTAGTTCTATAAGCAGCTGCGATGACGCCCGACAACAGCGCTATTCCCGATCTCCAAACATGACACGATAGGCCAGAACCGGTGCGACCGGCCTGCATCTGTCGAACACACCCGATGCCCCGCTCGACACAGGAGCAGCAAAAAACGGGCACAGGGCCCGTTTTTTGCTGGCAACCCGAGCGGGTTTATCCGGCGCGCTTGAGCAGATAGGCTCCGAGCAGCATGCACAGGCCGATCGGCAGCAGCACCGCAATGATCGGCGAGAAGCCGAACACGAGGCTAGAAGGCCCCAGCAGTTTCTGCACGATCATAAAGGAGAAACCGGTCACCACACCGGCCGAGAGCCGAAGCCCCATGGTGACGCTGCGCAGCGGTCCGAACACGAAGGAGATGCCGACCAGCACCAGTGCCAGCAGCGCCAGCGGCTGCAACGCCTTGGACCAGAACGCCAGACGGTATTCACCGGCATCAAGCTGCTGCGACTCCAGGTAACCGACATAACCGCGCAGGCCGCGCATCGACAGATCTTCCGGTGCCACCACGATCACGTTCAGGGTTTCCGGCGACAGGGTGGTATTCCAGCGCTGCGTGTCGTGACGTTCGGTCCAGGTGCGCTCGGCCTCAAGATGGGTAATCGCCACATCCTCAAGCAGCCAGTGGTCCTCCTGACGCAGCGCTCGCCGTGCCTGAGACGCCTCGATCAGCTGATTGCTGTCGTCAAAGATGAAGCGCCGTACGCCGTGCAGCACACCGTTCGGCTCAACGGCCGCAAAGTACATGAATTCGTTGCCGTCGCGGTGCCAGATCCCTTCGCTGCTGTAGCTGCCGTCCTGCGCCCGCAGCACCGTGCGGTAACTGTCGGCCACCTGACTGGTGGTCGGCACCACAAACTCACCCAGGGCGATACCCAGCGCAACCAGCATCAATGCAGGCTTCATCACCGCCCACAGCATGCGCCGCAGCGACACCCCGGCGGCACGCATCACCACCAGTTCGGAATGATTGGCCATGGTGCCAAGCCCGACCAGACAGCCGATCAGTGCGGCAAAGGGCAGGTAGTCATACAGACGCTGGGGAATTTCCAGCAGCGTGAACCAGAGCGCATTGGCAAGGCGGTAATCGGCCCGGAGTGCGCCGAGCTGACCGATAAAGCCGAACAGCGTGTCAAGCAGGACGATCAGCAGCAGCACCATCAGAATCGCCAGCAGCACCTGACGACCGACATAACGATCGAGAATACGCATCAGGCAACCTCCTGCGCAGCGGGACGGCGGGAGAAGCGACGACGCAGCTCGTCACTGAAACTCAGTGACAGACCGATCAGCAGAAACAGCACATGCACCGGCCAGAGGCCGATCTCCGGCGGCAGGTCGCCGTCCTTGATGGCGCCCTTGGCGGTGATCAGGGCCGCCAGATAAAGAAGGTACAGAATCACCGCCGGCAGCAGTTTTACAAAGCGCCCCTGGCGCGGCTTGACCCGGGAAAGGGGCACCGCCATCAGCACCATGATCGGCACCAGCAGCGGAATCGACAGCCGCCACTGCCACTCGGCTTCGGCGCGGCGTGCCGCATAGCCGTTCTGTCGGCGCTGCTCGGCCAGCAGCTCGATCGCCAGCGCTTCCTCCTCGGTCAGCGCCTGCGCCGCTTCGGTATCCGGCAGGCGCACGCCGTAGGAGGCAAACCGCGTCACGCGAAAATCCGCCTGACCCGGCGTACCGTCAAAGCGCGTGCCCTGGTTCAGAATCAGATAACGCCCTTCCGGGGACACCTGCTGCACACCGCTGTCGGCAATCACCAGTGTCTGTCGCCCCGGATTACGTTTGTCCGCTTCGGCGATAAACACCTCCTGCATCTGTGTACGATCCTCGGAGAGCCGCTCGAGGTAGGTCACACGCCCGCCGGCGCCGACACTCTGGAAACGCCCCGGCAACAGGTTATCGAACTGCGTCATGTTCTTCTGCTGGGCCAGAATCTGCTCGACGTTGTTGATGCCCCAGGGACTGACCCAGAAACTGAGTACGGCCACTGCCAGCATCACCAGCAGCGCCGGCCCCATGGCAATCCCCAGCAGCCGGTGCGGGCTCATGCCGCAGGCAAACAGGACACTCATTTCCGAGTCGACATAGGCGCGGCCGAACGCCAGCAGAATACCGAGAAACAGCCCCAGCGGCAGGATCAGCTCGAGAAAGCCGGGAATCCGGTAACCGATGATCGACAGCAGGAACTCCGGTGACAGGGCGCCACTCGCGGCCTGGGCCAGATACTTGATAAAGCGCCCGCTCATGATGATCAGCAGCAGAATGCCGGTGATCCCCAGCAGCGTGGCAAGAATATCGCGCGACAGATAACGAAAGACGATCAAGAAAACATCCCTTTGGCTGACGGTTGTCATCAGATAGCCAACCAGAGTCGGCTAATGGAAAAACCGGAGCTATCGCGTACACTTCTGCTGATACGACCGACAGCCCCGCCCCAGGGCGAGGGTAAAAAAAGCGCCATCAACCGACGGTCTCTTCCAGAGACACAGCGGTATCCGCGCTATGATGGCGGCCATTATCACCCAATCCGATTGGCTTGTCTCCTGGAGATACTATGGAATTCAAGGCCCTCAGCTGTGTAGTGCACGAGCAACGAACCGACTGTCTGGTTCTGCCGGTGATCCTCAAGGAGCAAAAACCACAACTGACCGATCTGGGCAACCGCATCGATCAACTGTGCAATGGCCTGGTACGCCGGATTCTGGATCGCGGCGACCTGCACGCCCAGGTCGGCAGCACCCTGCTGCTGCCCGAAGCCTCGGGCATCAGCGCCGAGCGCATTCTGCTGCTGCAACTGGGCACCCTAACCCCGAGCAGTGCCGACTTCATCAAGGCGCTCGATGGCGCCGGCAAGGCTCTCGAACCGCTGCATATCCATGATGTCCTGTTTGCGCTGGCCGAGATCAGCGTGACCGAGCAGGATCTGGCCTGGCAGGCACGCCAGCTGGCCGAGCGAATCAGCAGTGCCACCTATCGTTTTACCCGCTGTAAATCGCTAGCCGATCCGATCGAGCATGCACCGCTCGAGATCGTTCACCTGCATCTGGCCGAACAGGCGCAACAGGCCGACGCCGGCCGCGGGCTGCTGCAGGGCAGCGCCATCGCCAGCGGTATTGCCAGTGCACGCGATCTGGGTAACCTGCCGGGCAACATCTGCACCCCGGGCTATCAGGCCGAACAGGCCCGCCAGCTGACCAAGCAGAGCAGCCAGCTCAGTGTCGAAGTCCTCGGTGAGGCCCAGATGGAAGCGCTGGGCATGGGTGCCTTCCTCTCCGTGGCCAAGGGTTCGAATCAGGAAGGCCAGCTGATCGCCATGCACTATCAGGGCGCGGCCAAAGGGGACAAACCCTATGTGCTGGTCGGCAAGGGCATCACCTTCGACAGCGGCGGCATCAGCCTCAAGCCCGGCGCCCAGATGGACGAGATGAAGTTCGACATGTGCGGCGCAGCCAGTGTGCTCGGGGTGATGACGGCACTGGTGCGTCTGCAGCTGCCGATCAACGTCGTCGGTCTGATTGCCGCGGCCGAAAACATGCCGGCCGGCCACGCCTCGAAACCGGGCGATATCGTCACCAGCATGAGCGGGCAGACCGTGGAAATTCTCAACACCGACGCCGAAGGCCGTCTGGTACTCTGCGACACCCTGACCTATGCCGAACGCTTCGAACCGGCCGCGGTCATCGACATCGCCACCCTCACCGGTGCCTGCATCATCGCGCTCGGCCATCAGGTCAGCGCCGTACTGGGCAACAGCGATGATCTGGTGCAGCAGCTGCTGCAGTCGGGACAGCGCGCCGGCGACAAGGCCTGGCAGCTGCCGCTGTTCGACGAATATCAGAGCCAGCTCGACTCCAACTTTGCCGACATGGCCAACATCGGCGGACGCCCGGCCGGCACCATTACCGCGGCGTGCTTCCTGTCCCGTTTTGCCAAGGCCTATCCCTGGGCGCATCTGGATATCGCCGGTACGGCCTGGAACAGCGGCAAGGAAAAGGGCGCCACCGGGCGCCCGGTGGCACTGCTGCTCGACTACCTGATCAACCGCAGCTGACCCCAGCGCCAGCCTCCACTCGGGGGCTGGCTTTTTTCCGGCGCGGATCGCTACAATCGCCCCATGACCAGCACCACCCCGCCTCGCATCGACTTCTACCTGCTCGCCAGTATCGAGGAGCAGGACCGCCTGCAGCTCGCCTGCCGCCTGACCGAAAAGGCCTGGCGGCAGGGCTATCGCATCTGTGTTCTGACCGAGCATCCGCAGACCGCCGACCGCCTCGATCAGCTGCTGTGGTCCTACCGCGAGGATGCGTTTATTCCCCATGCCAGGCTGCCCGATCAGGACGCACCCGTACTGATTACGGCCGATGCCGCAGCACTGGCGTCACAGGGGGGCCCCGAGCGGCTGTTAATCCGACTGAGCACCGCCCCCCCTGAACACTGGCAGGATTTTGAGCGCGTGGCCGAACTGGTCGGCTCGGGCGAAGCCGACCGCGCCACCGGTCGACAACATTACCGCCATTACCAGACCCAGGGCATTCGCCCACACCTGCATCACCTGCAGGGCTAGCCAACCGATTCCTGGGGGTTGAGGCCCTGCAGCCCCTGCCCCTACCTGTGCGAGGTCAATATGTCGAACGAGCGACCGGAGACGCCCCATCAGCCCCTGCTCGATGATCTGGAAGATATTCGTGATCTTCTCGACGACCAGATTCCAACCCTGAACGAGCGCGCAGAAGCACCGACCGCTGCACCGGCGGAACCGGATGAGGCGCAGATACCGCTTGTGACCGAGCGCTGCGAGCCCGAGCCCGCAGTGGCCGCGCCCCCGGCGGCACCGCCCGAACCGGCAACGCGCAATCCGTTTCTGCCGACCGAAAAGCTCAAGCAGCTGGCCGTCGAGCGCGCGACCATCGCCCAGCTGTTTTATGAACAGCTCGAAGACCAGCCGCTACCCGATCGGGAGCTTAAGGCCCTCGAACAGCACCTGCGTCAGGAAACACCCCATCTGCTGCAGCAGCTGACCGACGAACTGGTCGAGGAGGCTTTGCAGGAGTTCAGCGTCAAACTCGAGAACCGCCTGCAGCAACGCCTCAAGGCCTGCCTCGACGCCGAGCTGACGCGCCTGCTGCAACGCCCTTCGGCCGAGTAGCCCACGGCCGAAGGGCGTTGATCCCGATTGGCCCTGTCCTGCTCCGGGGCCAGCATGTATAATCTGCCGTTTGCACTTTGTCTGTTTTGTCCGCGTTACCCGACGCTTCCGCCTTGCCCGCACGGGTCTACAGGGCTGTCGTACCAGCCAGGCACGCGCGTCAGGACCCTCCTGTTTGATTGATCGCCGAGACTATGGAAAAGACCTACCAACCCCACGAGATTGAGCGTTCCTGGTACCAGACCTGGGAGAGCAACAACTACTTCGCTCCGTCAGGCGAAGGCGATGCCTACAGCATCATGATTCCGCCGCCGAACGTCACCGGCTCGCTGCACATGGGGCACGCCTTCCAGCAATCGATCATGGACGCGCTGATCCGTTACCGCCGCATGCAGGGCTGCAACACCCTGTGGCAGGTGGGTACCGACCACGCCGGTATCGCCACCCAGATGGTGGTCGAACGCAAGCTGGCCGCCGAAACCGGCCAGAGCCGCCACGACCTGGGCCGTGATGCCTTTATCGACAAGATCTGGGAATGGAAGGAGCACTCCGGTGGCACCATTACCCGCCAGATGCGTCGTCTGGGCAACTCCGTGGACTGGGACAGCGAACGTTTCACCATGGATGACGGTTTCTACAAGGCGGTACAGGAAGTATTCGTACGCCTGTACGACGACGGTCTGATCTACCGCGGCAAGCGTCTGGTCAACTGGGACCCGAAACTGCACACCGCGATCTCCGATCTGGAAGTGGAATCGAAGGAAAAGAACGGCTCCATCTGGCACTTCCGCTACCCGCTGGCCGACGGTGCCAAGACCAGCGACGGCCTCGACTACATCGTCGTTGCCACCACTCGTCCGGAAACCATGCTTGGCGATACCTGTGTGGCGGTGAACCCGAAGGATGAGCGCTACCAGTCACTGGTCGGCCAGTTCGTCGAACTGCCGCTGGTGGGCCGCCGCATCCCGATCGTCGCCGACGACTACGTCGACATGGAGTTCGGTACCGGCTGCGTGAAGATCACCCCGGCCCACGACTTCAACGACTACGAAGTGGGCAAGCGCCACAACCAGCCGCTGATCAACATCATGACCATCGACGCCTGCATCCGTGCCGAGGCCGAAGTGGTGAACGTGGACGGCAGCCGCAACGATCAGGTCGACCCGACCCTGCCCGAAGCGTTCCGCGGTCTGGAGCGCTTTGCCGCACGCAAGGCGATCGTGGCCGAATTCGAAGCGCTGGGTCTGCTGGAAAAGATCGAGCCGCACAGCAACAAGGTCCCCTACGGCGACCGTTCCGGCGTCGTTATCGAGCCGCTCTTGACCGACCAGTGGTTCGTGAAGACCAAGCCGCTGGCCGAACCGGCCATCAAGGCCGTTGAAGACGGCGATATCACCTTCGTGCCGCAGCAGTACGAAAACATGTATTTCTCCTGGATGCGCGACATTCAGGACTGGTGTATCTCCCGTCAGCTCTGGTGGGGTCACCGCATTCCGGCGTTCTACGACGAAGTGGGCAATGTCTATGTCGCCCGCAGCGAAGCGGACGCCCGCCGCAAGTACAACCTCGGCTCCGACGTCGACCTGCGTCAGGACGATGACGTGCTCGACACCTGGTTCTCCTCTGCCCTCTGGACCTTCGGTACCCAGGGCTGGCCGGAAGCGACCGAACGCCTGAAGACCTTCCACCCGTCCGACGTACTGGTTACCGGCTTTGACATCATCTTCTTCTGGGTTGCCCGGATGATCATGATGACCCTGTACTTCATGAAGGACGAAAACGGCAAGGCACAGGTTCCGTTCAAGCATGTGTACGTCACCGGCCTGATCCGCGACGAGTCCGGACAG
>CAYWUD010000068.1:0-9450 GCA_964461355.1 uncultured Pseudomonadales bacterium
ATCATTCACCGCGGTGCTCACTGGCTGTGGAAGAAGAATTGGAAGTGGCTGGCGCGTTTTCTCTCCACCTTCAGCCGCTGGCTGACCGGTATCGAGATTCATCCGGGGGCCACCATCGGGCGGCGTTTCTTTATCGATCACGGCATGGGAGTGGTGATCGGTGAAACGGCCGAGATCGGTGATGACGTCACGCTCTACCACGGTGTCACACTGGGGGGGACCACCTGGAACAAGGGCAAGCGTCACCCGACACTCGAGGACGGTGTGATCGTGGGCTCCGGGGCCAAAATTCTGGGGCCCTTTACCGTCGGCGCGCGGGCCAAGATCGGTTCCAACGCGGTGGTGACCAAGGCGGTGCCGGCTGATGCTACGGTGGTGGGTATTCCGGGGCGGATTGTGAAAAAACGTGAAGAGCCCGCCAGTGAGGAGGCCGGTCGTCGGCAGGCGATGGCCGAAAAGGTGGGGTTCGATGCCTATGGTGTCAGCCAGGATATGCCGGACCCGGTGGCCCAGGCGGTGAATGCTCTGCTCGACCACCTGGCGGCGGTTGACGCCAAGCTCGACAAGGTGTGCGAGTATGTCCACAAGCACGATCTGAACTATCCGGACGACCAGTTGCCCGGTCTTAAGCCCGAGGATTTCGAGTCGATCCAGGAAAATGCCGGGGGCGAGGTCAACGAGCAGCGTCTGGAGCAGTCCTGCCGCACCGCCGAATAAAACCCTGCTCTTTACTGTAATCTTTGTGGGTTAAAGTCCGAGCGCAATACTCGGCATCGACCTCTGAAGTCTGTTAGACTACGGGCCGCGCTAGATCGCGGCCCGTCTCTATTTATGGCTTTTTTCAGCTATCTCCCAACAGGCAAAACCCAGCAAAACAGTAGGCTAAAAGCTTGACTAAAAAAGTGGGTCTTTGCATAATGCGCCGCATACAGAACGAACGACCGCAGAGAGATGATTGCCGATGCGTTTGACTACCAAAGGCCGCTATGCCGTAACCGCAATGCTTGACCTGGCCCTGCATGCCGACAAGGGGCCGGTGGCTCTGGCCGATATTTCCGAACGTCAAGGTATCTCTCTGTCCTATCTGGAACAGCTGTTTGCCAAGCTGCGTCGCAACGAGCTGGTCAGCAGTGTGCGAGGTCCGGGTGGCGGGTACCGTCTGAGCCGTTCCGGCAGCACGATTCATGTGGCTCAGGTAATCGATGCGGTCAACGAGACGGTCAATGTCACCCGTTGCAATGGCAATGGCGGCTGTCAGGACGGCCATAACTGCCTGACTCACCAACTGTGGTGCGATCTCAGCCAGCAGATTCATGATTTCCTCAGCGGTATTACCCTGGCCGATCTGGTGATTCAGAACCAGGCCAAGTGCCGTCAGAAGGAGGAGGCGCGTAGCCAGCATGCTGCGCCGCTTGAGAATATCGCCGTGCGTCAGGTGAACTGAGCCGGTAAGCACAGACAACAAGGGGTTTGCCCCACGATTAGCCAGAGGCGTTTTCCGCTGGAGACCATCTAGATGAAGTTACCGATTTACCTCGATTATTCCGCTACTACCCCGGTTGATCCCCGTGTTGCCGAGAAGATGTGTGCGTGCCTGACTCAGGAAGGCAACTTCGGTAACCCGGCCTCCCGTTCCCATGCCTTCGGCTGGAAAGCCGAGGCGGCGGTGGAAACCGCGCGTCGTCAGGTGGCTGATCTGATCAATGCCGATCCGCGCGAAATCGTCTGGACCTCGGGTGCGACGGAGTCCGACAACCTGGCGATCAAGGGGGTAGCGCACTTCTACCAGAAGAAGGGCAAGCACCTGATTACCTCCAAGATCGAGCACAAGGCGGTACTCGATACCTGCCGTCAGCTCGAGCGTGAAGGCTTTGAAGTGACCTACCTGACCCCGAACAGCGAAGGCATGATCACGCCTGAGGCGGTCCAGGAAGCGCTGCGCGATGACACCATTCTGGTGTCCCTGATGCACGTGAACAACGAGATCGGCACCATCACCGATATCGCGGCCATCGGCGAGCTGACCCGTGAGCGCGGTATCGTGTTCCATGTGGATGCGGCCCAGAGCGCAGGCAAGGTCGAGCTGGATATGGCGGCCATGAAGGTCGATCTGGTGTCCATTTCCGCACACAAGATGTACGGCCCCAAGGGGATCGGCGCCCTGTATGTACGCCGCAAGCCGCGCATCCGTCTGGAAGCACAGATGCACGGTGGCGGTCATGAACGTGGCATGCGCTCGGGTACCCTTGCCACCCACCAGATCGTGGGTATGGGTGAAGCAGCACGTATCGCCAAGGAAGAGATGGCGGTCGAACAGGAACGCCTGATGGCTCTGCGCGGCCGGTTCTGGGACCAGCTCAAGGATATGGAAGAGGTGTACGTCAACGGTTCCCTGAGCCAGCGTGTGGCCGGCAACCTGAACGTCAGCTTCAACTTCGTTGAAGGTGAGTCGCTGATCATGGCGCTCAAGGATCTGGCGGTTTCCTCCGGCTCGGCCTGTACCTCGGCCAGTCTGGAACCGTCCTATGTGCTGCGCGCACTGGGCCTGAACGACGAACTGGCGCACAGCTCCCTGCGCTTTAGCTTTGGCCGCTTCACCACCGAAGAAGAGGTGGATTACGCCGCCAAACTGCTGCGTGAAGCGGTGACCAAGCTGCGTGAACTCTCGCCGCTGTGGGACATGTACAAAGATGGCGTCGACCTGTCCAAGGTCGAGTGGGTAGCACACTAATTACAGCGATTATTAACCGGTGCCCGCATCAGGGCGCCGGTATAGAGGAGACCGATTCATGGCTTACAGCGACAAGGTTATCGACCATTACGAAAATCCGCGCAACGTGGGCAAGATGGATGCCGCCGATCCGGATGTGGGTACCGGCATGGTAGGTGCACCGGCCTGTGGTGATGTGATGCGCCTGCAGATCAAGGTCGGCACGGACGGCATCATCGAAGATGCCAAGTTCAAGACCTATGGCTGTGGTTCGGCAATTGCTTCAAGTTCACTGGTGACCGAGTGGATGAAGGGCAAAACCCTGGATGAGGCGGCCGAGATCAAGAACACCGCGATCGCTGAAGAACTGGCGTTGCCGCCGGTGAAAATCCACTGCTCCGTACTGGCTGAGGACGCCATCAAGGCGGCTATCCACGATTATCGTGCCAAGCACGGCGATCAGTGATCTGGCGCATTGCGCCCTCAATCTGCCTAAGAGATGCTGCGCCCCCGCTGCATCTCTGCACTGTTTAAGGAAAGCTGTATGGCAATTACCATGACCGAAGCCGCTGCGGCGCATGTCGCCCGGCACCTGGAAAAACGTGGCTCTGGCGATGGCGTCCGTCTGGGCGTCAAGACCTCCGGATGCTCCGGTCTGGCCTATGTGCTCGAGTTCGTCGATGAAGCCAATGCCGAGGACGCGGTGTTTGAATCCTTTGGCGTCAAGGTCTTTATCGACCCGAAGAGTCTGGTGTATCTCGATGGCACCGAGCTCGATTTTGCCAAGGAAGGGCTCAATGAAGGCTTCAAGTTCAACAACCCCAATGTCAAGGGGGAGTGTGGTTGCGGCGAGAGCTTCAATATCTGAGTCTGAGTCCGCGAGGTCACGGTGAATCTTACGCAGAACTACTTCGAGCTGTTTGACCTGCCGGAAGGCTGGGAGATCGATACTGCGCTGTTGGCAGCGCAGTATCGGCGTCTGCAGCAGGAAACCCATCCCGACCGCTTTGCGGCGGCTTCCGATCGTGAGCGTCTGCGGGCGGTGCAGCAGGCGTCACGGGTCAATGATGCCTACGATACGCTGAAATCGCCGCTCAAGCGGGGGATCTATCTTCTGGGATTGCGCGATATCGCCGTTGAGATGGAAAACAACACGCTGATGGATACCGCGTTCCTGATGCAGCAGATGATGCTGCGCGAGGAGCTCGAAGCGGTTGACGACGCGGCCGATCCCGAAGCTGCGCTGGAGCAGCTGCGCGCGCATATCGATCAGCTGCAGCAAGCCTATGCGGATGCTTTTGCCGCCGCCTGGGCGGGCCAGGATCCTGAAGCGCTGCAGGCGGCCGCCGATACCCTGCGCAAGATGCAATTTCTGGTGCGCCTCGATGAAGAGGCGGAGCGTCTGGAAGCGCGGCTTCTCGACGAGTTTTGATCTGACACGCCCCTAACTGAACGACACCTTATGCTTCTACAGATTTCCGAGCCGGGCCAGACCCCGGAACCCCACGCCCGTAAACTGGCTGTCGGTATCGACCTGGGTACCACCAACTCTCTGGTCGCCGCCGTGCGCAGCAGCAGTGCAGAAACCCTGCCCGATGCTGCCGGTCAGCACCTGCTGCCGTCGGTGGTGCGTTACACCCCGGAGGGCATCGAGGTCGGTTATGGCGCCAGGGCTCAGGCCGCTCAGGATCCGCACAACACCATCGTTTCGGTGAAACGACTGATGGGGCGCGGTGTCGGTGACGTGAAGACGCTGGGTGAGACTCTGCCCTACCGGTTTGCCGACAAGGAGGGGATGGCGGCGATCGTCACCTGCCAGGGCGAGAAAAGCCCGGTTGAAGTCTCTGCCGAAATTCTCAAGGCGCTTTCCGAGCGTGCGCAGGAAACCCTGGGCGGGGCGCTTGAAGGCGTGGTCATTACCGTGCCGGCGTATTTCGATGACGGGCAGCGTCAGGCAACCAAGGATGCAGCCAAGCTGGCGGGGCTGAAGGTGCTCAGGCTCCTCAATGAACCGACCGCCGCTGCCGTGGCCTACGGGCTCGACAAGCAGGCCGAAGGGGTGATCGCAGTTTACGATCTCGGGGGCGGAACCTTCGATATCTCGATTCTGCGTCTGACCCGCGGGGTCTTTGAAGTGCTTTCCACCGGCGGCGACAGCGCGCTCGGGGGTGATGATTTCGACCATGCCATCGCCACCTGGATGCTGCAGCAGTCGGGTGTTGACGAAGCGAGTCTGACCGCCGCCCAGAGCCGTGAGCTGATGATGCGTGCCTGCGCTGCGAAAGAAGCGCTGACCGATACCGAATCGGTGGCGGTCGCGTTTTCCGGCTGGCAGGGCGTGCTGTCGCGCGGGCAGATGAACGATCTCATCGATCCGCTGATCAGCCGTACTATTCGTGCCTGCAAACGTGCTCTGCGTGATGCTGGCATCAAAGCGGATGCGGTTCAGGATGTCGTGATGGTCGGCGGTTCTACCCGGGTACCGCGGGTGCGTGAACAGGTGGCTGAATTCCTCGGTCGTCAGCCGCTGATCGATATCGACCCGGATCGCGTGGTTGCTGTCGGTGCGGCCCGTCAGGCCGACGTGCTGGTGGGCAACAAGTCCGGTGATGATCTGCTGCTGCTGGATGTGACGCCGCTGTCGCTCGGCCTTGAAACCATGGGCGGGCTGATGGAAAAGGTGATTCACCGCAATACCACCATTCCGGTGGCGCGGGCGCAGGAATTCACCACCTACAAGGATGGCCAGACGGCGATGGCGATTCATGTGCTACAGGGTGAGCGCGAGCTGATCAAGGACAACCGTTCGCTGGCGCGCTTCGTGCTGCACGGTCTGCCGCCGCTGGCGGCCGGGGCTGCCAAGATTCGCGTCAGTTTTCAGGTCGATGCCGACGGTCTGCTCTCGGTCAGTGCCAAGGAGCTGTCCACCGGCGTCGAGAGTGGCATCCAGATCAAGCCGTCCTACGGTCTGAGCGATGACGAGATCGGCCGTATGCTGCAGGACTCCTACAGTCATGCGCGTGAGGATATGGATGCGCGCAACCTGGCCGAACAGCAGGTCGATGCCGACCGGCTGATCGAGGCGCTGCAGGCGGCGCTGGCCGAAGATGGGCGTGAACTGCTGAGCGATGACGAATATGCCGTGCTTGAGCGCGAAATTGCCGCGCTGCAGGCGCTGCGTGACGGTACCGATTTCAAGGCGATCGAAGCCGGGATCGCCGTGCTGGCCAAGGCCAGCGACGAATTTGCTGCGCGTCGAATGGATCATTCCATTCGCAAGGCCTTGAGCGGTCAGCGCATAGATCAACTGGAGGAGTAACCATGCCGCAGATCGTCTTTCTGCCCCATGAGGAGTTGTGCCCCGAGGGTACCGTGGTCGAGGCTCAGCCGGGGGAAACCGTACTGGATGCTGCATTGCGTCACGGTATTCATATCGAGCATGCCTGCGAGAAATCCTGTGCCTGCACCACCTGCCACGTGGTGGTGCGTGAAGGCTTTGCTTCGCTCAACGATGCCGATGAGCTGGAAGAGGATATGCTCGACAAGGCCTGGGGCCTTGAGCCCGAGTCACGCCTGAGCTGTCAGGCTGAAGTCGGTGACGAGGATCTGGTGGTCGAGATTCCGCGTTATACGATCAATCAGGTGTCCGAGGCACACTGAGGCATTACCCGAAGCTTCGGGTAGGCAGGAAACTAGGGGAGGTGCCGAGATGGGACTGCGTTGGACCGATGTGCAGGATATTGCCATCGAACTGGCCGACAGCCAGCCGGAGCTTGATCCGCGCTATATCAATTTCGTGGATCTGCGTAATCTGGTGCTGGCCCTGGATGGCTTTGATGATGATCCGCAGCACTGTGGAGAGAAGGTGCTCGAGGCCATTCAGCTGGCCTGGATCGAGGAGGCCGAATAGAGGCCTGCTCTGAACAGAAAACCGTACGCCCGGCGTGCGGTTTTTTTATATCTGCAGGGTTCATATTCAATACAGCTCGCTTCGGCACACTGGGTGCGCCGCGCCCGCTGCCGGGTGCGCCACAGGCTGGAGCACTATGCTCTAGTGATCCGTCATAAGTGATGCCGGCGCTCTGGCCGGCGGGGGGAGGGGGATGAATCGATACCATGCAGAAGTGGTCCTGTCCTGGCAGGAAGTGCACCGTGATGCGCGCCAGCTGGCGGCCCAGTTGCTCGATCAGGGCGAGTGGAAGGGCATCGTGGTGATTACCCGGGGCGGGATGATGCCGGCTGCCATTATCGCTCGGGAGCTTGAACTTCGGCTGGTGGAGACGCTCTGTCTGGCCAGCTATCAGGGGCAGGAACGCGGCGCACTGCAACTGCTCAAGGGGGTGGAGCTGGCCGATGAGGGCGCGGGCTGGCTGGTGGTCGATGATCTGGCCGATACCGGGCAGACGCTGGCGCTGGTACAGAAGATGCTGCCCAGGGCTCATATTGCCTGCCTGTATGTCAAACCCGAAGGGCAGGGCGTCGTGCACAGCTATGTCCAGGCGGTCAGTCAGGAAACCTGGATTCGTTTTCCCTGGGATCTGGAGATGCATTATGCGACGCCGCTGGCAGAACAGCGCCACCGCGTCTGAGTGCGGGTTTTTACTGGCTCGCATCCCCGGGGGGGGTCGGTTACAATTTTACGTTGCTCATCGGCACAGCAGGCACCAAGACCTGTGGTCTGTCGCCGGTGCGAGGAGTCGTTTCGTCCGGGGGAGGACGAACACATGGATAGAACCTCTGGGAGAGAACTCTAGTGGCAATTGAACGTACGCTCTGCATTATCAAGCCCGACGCGGTAGCCGCCAATAACGTCGGCGCCATCCTTGCGCGCTGCGAGGAAAACGGTCTCCGGATCGTGGCCGCCAAGATGCTGCATATGACCGATGAACTGGCCGGCGGTTTTTATGCCGAACACACCGGCAAGCCGTTTTTTGCGCCGCTGCTGGGGTTTATGACCTCCGGTCCGGTGGTGGTTGCGGTACTCGAAGGTGACGAGGCCGTGACCCGGTATCGAGCACTGATGGGCAAGACCAATCCCGAGGAAGCCGAGCCCAACACCCTGCGTGCCGATTTCGCCACCAACATGCGCGAAAATGCGGTACATGGGTCCGATTCGCTGGCGTCTGCGTCACGCGAAATCGGCTATTTCTTTACTGATGCCGAGATCTGCCCGCGCACTCGCTAAGGCCGATCGAAGTTGTTCACGTCAATGACAGGTAGTAAGCCATGACCGAAGTTACTCAAAAAGTGAACCTGCTGGGGATGACCCGCGAGCAGCTTCAGACGTTTTTTGAGTCTCTGGGAGAGAAAAAATTTCGTGCCGAACAGGTCATGAAATGGATCCACCACTTTGGCGTGGATAACTTCGAAGAGATGACCAATATCGGCAAGGTGCTCAAGGCGCGCCTGAACGAGGTGGGCGAGATCCGCGCCCCGGAAGTGGTCTCCGAGGAGTTTTCGGCCGACGGTACCGCCAAGTGGGTGGTCCGCGTCGACAGTGGCTCCTGTGTCGAGACCGTTTATATTCCGGTCGAAGACAAGCGCGGCACCCTGTGCATCTCGTCCCAGGCGGGCTGCTCGCTGGACTGCAGTTTCTGCTCGACCGGCAAGCAGGGGTTTAATTCTGATCTGACCGCCGCAGAAATCATCGGCCAGGTGTGGATCGCCGCACGTGCTCTGAACAGCGTACCGCACAAGATCGATCGCAAGATCACCAATGTGGTGCTGATGGGCATGGGTGAACCGCTGCTCAATTTTGACAACGTCATCGATGCCATTAGCATCGGTATGGATGATCTCGGTTACGGCATTTCCAAGCGCCGTATGACCCTCAGCACCTCCGGTCTGGTGCCGCAGCTGCGCCGTCTGGGTGAATACACCGACTGTTCTCTGGCGATCAGCCTGCATGCGCCCAATGATGCGCTGCGCAACGAGCTGGTGCCGATCAACCAGAAATATCCGCTGGCCGAGCTGCTCGATGCCGTTGCCCAGTACATGGGCGGGCTCAAGGACCGCAGCCGTGTGGTCACGATCGAGTACACCCTGCTGGCCGGGGTCAACGATCAGCCCGAACATGCCGAGCAGATGATCAAGCTGCTTGAGCATACGCCGTGCAAGATCAATCTGATCCCCTTCAACCCCTTCCCGCATTCGGGATACGAGCGTCCGAGTAACAATCAGGTACGCCGTTTCCAGGAGATGCTGCAGGCGGCCAACTTCAATACCACCGTGCGTAAAACGCGCGGTGACGATATCGATGCCGCCTGCGGTCAGCTGGTGGGCAAGATCCAGGATCGCACCCGCCGCAGCGAGCGTTATATTGCCGTACGACAGTTGACGGACAATAATTGCTCGACACCGGCCTCTTGATGGCCCCGGATAAACCTGCAAGTTCAAGGATGCCTGCTATGCGTGGTTTTCGTTCGCTTACTCTGACGCTGTGCTGTGTGCTGCTGCTCGGTGGTTGTGTTTCTTCCGGCGTGAAGGAGATCGATGTCGATGCTGCCGTGCGCGCCTATCTGGATCTGGCGCGCGGTTATCTGCGTGAGGATATGAATGCCCAGGCGATGCGGCCGATCAACAAGGCGCTGGAACTCGACAGCCGCAATGCTCAGGACTGGGCGCTGAAGGCCGAGCTGCACCGCCGTGACGGCGATGTTGAACTGGCCCACGAGGCTTATCGCAAGGCGATCTCCTACGACAGCAAGTCGCCGGATATCCAGAACAACTACGGCGTGTTC
>CAYWUD010000069.1:0-9278 GCA_964461355.1 uncultured Pseudomonadales bacterium
TACTGGGTTTTTTCGGTATCCGCGGTAAAGGGCGCGCAGAGGGCAAACTCGGCCGCCGGAGCGCAGGCTGGCTGCAGCAGGCGTTGCTGCAGGGCGTCAAAGGTCGCTGGCGCAAGGCTCGGATGTGCCACCAGTGATGCCCGCTGCTCCTGGTGGTCGATAATCAGGGCCCAGAGATAGCGGCCGAGCAGCAGATCGGGCAGTCCGCTTCGCCGAGTAAAGCGCCCCGGTTCTAGATGCTTGGCCAGCTCATAGCCCCAGAAACCGATCAGACCGCCGACAAAGGGCTGGCCCTGGGCTTCGACCCCGTCGAGTTCGTCCAGCAGGCGCTGCTGCCACTGACCAAGTTCAGTACAGGGCAGTTCTGTGCGGATGCCGCCGCGCTCAAGGTAGAGACAGTCGTCTTCAAGGCTCAGCAGGGCGTCGGGCGCGGCGCTCAGTAGCGAGTAACGCCGTTCGGTGCCTGGAGCGCTGTCGAGAAACACCGGTGCGGGCAGGCCCTTTAGTCGATCGAAATAGACGCAGGGATTTTCGGGATAGGGAAGCGGGACGATCGCCAGTTCAGACATCGATAGGGGTACCTGTTCGGGGACCGCGATTGTAATCAACTCGGCGGCCGAGGAATAGCCACTTGCTATGCTCAGGAAAGTTGCAGCCTGATCAGGAGAACGGCGATGTCCCGTGCTGCCCAGCAACTGCGCGCGACCCTTGAGCATACCCCGGTGCAGGTCGTCGGTGCCGTCAACGCCTACAGCGCGCTCCTGGCCGAGCATGCGGGGCATCGGGCGCTGTACCTCTCGGGCGCGGGTGTTGCCAACAGCGCCTTCGGCCTGCCGGACCTTGGCCTGACCTCGCTGGCCGAGCTGGCCGAAGAGGTGCGCCGTATTACGGCGGTCAGTTCCCTGCCGCTGCTGGTCGATGCCGATACCGCCGGCGATGAGCCGCTTATGGTCGATCGTACGGTGCGGGTGCTGGCGCAGGCCGGGGCCGCCGGGGTTCAGATCGAGGATCAGCCGCTGCAAAAGCGCTGTGGCCATCGGCAGGGCAAGCAGCTGGTCTCGGTTGATGTGATGTGTGCGCGGCTGCGTGCTGCGCGTGCGGCCAGCCGCGATGCCGACCTGGTGCTGCTGGCGCGTACCGATGCCTATGCCACTGAAGGCATCGAGGGCGTTATCGCGCGTTGCCGGCGCTACCTTGACGCAGGTGCCGACTGGCTGTTTCCCGAGGCACTGGCTGATCTGGACGCCTACCGACAGCTGTGCGACGCCTGTCAGGCGCCGGTGCTGGCCAATATTACCGAATTTGGCCAGACGCCCCTGTTCAGCTGCGATCAGCTGGCTGCGGTCGGTGTAGCGCTGGTGCTCTATCCGTTATCTGCCTTCCGGGCCCAGAGTCAGGCGGCCTGGGCGGTGTATACCGAACTGCTGCAGGCCGGTCATCAGCGCGCGCTGATCGACCGCATGCAGACCCGCGAGGAACTGTACCGTCACCTGGATTACGCGCGGTTTGAGGCGGTTCAGGATGCGGTACTGGCACGACTCAAGGAGCAGGATCATGACCCGAAGCAAGCTAAACCGAGCGGCCTGCGCGGGCAGAGCGCCGGTGCCACAGCGCTTTCGACCGTCGGCAAGGAAGGCGTCGGTCTGACCTACCGCGGCTACCGGATCGAGGATCTGGCCGAGTACTGCTGTTTCGAAGAGGTGGCCTATCTGCTGCTCAAGGGGGCGTTGCCTGGGGTTCAGGCGTTGGCCGACTATCAGGAGCGTCTCCGTCAGTTGCGCCCGCTGTCACCGGTACTCTGCGAGGTGCTCGAGCGGATTCCCTACGGCACGCATCCGATGGAGGTGCTGCGTACCGGGTGTTCGGTACTCGGCAACCTTGAGCCCGAGGCCGGATTTGCCGATCAGCAGCTGGCTGCCGATCATCTCCTGGCCACGTTGCCGGGCCTGATGGCCTACTGGTATCGGTTCCATGTCGATGGTGTGCGGATCAATACCGATACGCCGATGCGGTCACAGGCGGAGCATTTTTTGTATCTCCTGCACGATGAGCTGCCGTCCGCCGACGCGGCGCGCTGCCTCGACAGTTCGTTGATTCTGTATGCCGAGCACGAGTTCAATGCCTCGACCTTTACGGCTCGGGTCTGTGCATCCACCCTGAGTGATCTCTATTCCTGTATCACGGCGGCGATCGGCACGCTGCGCGGGCCGCTGCATGGGGGCGCCAACGAGGCGGCCATGCAACTGATCGAGCGATTCGCGACACCGACCGAAGCGGTGGCCGAGGTGCGCCAGATGCTGGCGCGCAAGGAGCTGGTTATGGGGTTCGGCCATGCCGTGTATCGCGACTGCGATCCGCGCAGTGCCATCATTCAACGCTGGGCCAAAAAGCTCGGCACGCAGACCGGCGATACCCGGATCTATCCGATTGCCGAGGCGATCCATCAGTTTTTGAAGGAGGAAAAGGGGCTCTTCCCCAACGCCGACTTCTACCATGCGCCGGCCTACCATTTTCTCGGTATTCCGACCGGGCTCTTTACGCCGCTGTTTGTGTTTGCCCGGGTGGCCGGCTGGTGTGCCCACGTGATGGAACAGCGCGCCAACAATCGCATTATTCGTCCGTCGGCCGACTATATCGGCGCGCGCGAACGGCCGCTGCTGCCGATCGAGGAGCGGGACTAGAGCATGAGCGAGAATCTGCGCCCGCCATTCGATCCGCTGCTGCAGGCGCTGGCGGATTATCTGCTGACGCCGCTCCTTCCCAGTGCGGCGGCCTGGAGCCGGGCGCAGCTGTGCCTGATCGATACCCTGGCATCAGGACTGCTGGCACTGCAGGAGCCCCAGTGCGTCAAGCTGCTGGGGCCGACCCTGGCGGATTTTCCGGTCACCGGTCCTGTGCGGGTGCCCGGTACGCCCCTGCGTCTTGATCCGGTGCAGGCGGCCTGGCAGATCGGCTGTCTCAATCGCTGGCTCGACTTCAACGATACCTGGCTGGCGGCGGAGTGGGGGCATCCTTCGGACAATCTGGCGGCCATTCTGGCGGTCTGCGACTGGCAGGGGCAGCGGTCCGGCGGGCAGGCCGTCCGTGTGCGCCGCGTGCTCGAGGCGATGATCCGGGCGCACGAGATTCAGGGTGTACTGGCGCTGTGCTACGGTTTTAACCGCGTCGGGCTCGATCATGTGCTGCTGGTCAAGCTGGCATCCGCGGCGGTCTCGGCCTGGCTGCTGGGGGCCTCGCGCGAGCAGCTGCTGGCGGTGCTGTCCCACGTCTGGGTCGATGGCCAGGCGCTGCGTACCTATCGTCAGGCGCCCAACACCGGATCACGCAAATCCTGGGCGGCCGGTGACGCCAGTGCGCGGGGTCTGCAGCTGGCGCTGATAGGGCTGCGCGGCGAGATGGGGGTACCCGGTGCGCTCGGTGCGCGGGACTGGGGCTTCGAAGCGGTTTCCTTTGCCGGCCAGCCGGTCCGCTTGTGCCAGCCGCTGGAGTGTTACGTGATGGAGCACGTGCTGTTCAAGATCGCCTATCCGGCCGAATTTCACGGCCAGACTGCGGTTGAAGCGGCGATCGCGCTGCATCCGGAATATCGCCTGAAGGGGCATCTGCTTGAGCGGATCGAACTCGAGACCCAGGAGTCGGCGCTGCGCATCATCGCCAAGCAGGGGGCGCTCGACAACCCGGCCGATCGTGATCATTGCCTGCAGTATATGGTGGCGGTGGGCCTGATCGAGGGGGCGCTGAGCGCCGAGCACTACCGCGACGACTACCACCGCTATCATCCCGAGATCGACCGTCTGCGTGCGCTGATGCAGGTGCAGGAAAACCCTGAGTTCAGTCGAGATTACCTGGATGCCGACAAGCGCTCGATCGCCAACTCGGTACGGCTCTGCTACCGCGATGGCACGGTGTCGCCGCTGATGCGCATCGACTATCCGCTCGGCCATCCGCGCAGGCAGGACGAGGCACGGCCGCTGCTGCTGAAAAAATGCCGTGACGCACTGGCAACCGCCTATTTGCCGGCAGATGCCGAACGCCTGTTTGCCCTGCTGCAGTCTGCTGAACTGCCTGACTATCCGCTAGCCGAACTGATGGCAGCGCTGGCGCGTCCGGATCTTGCCTGGCCGTTACCGCAGCATCGCGTGACGCGTCGCTGAATCGCCGTTGCTGCGGGTGTATCGGTCAGGCCGCTGACTATGTTGGCTCCTCGAGAGCGAGGCGACGTGCAAGAGCGACCCGATGGTATCCACCCGATGCCGTGCGGCAGCGGAAGATCGGGCTCAGAGCGGTTCGACCATGATTTCAAAATAGCCACTGCGGCTACCGGTGCGGTACTGGCGGCTGGTCAGCCCCTGCTGGCGGGTGTCCTCACGACTGTCCAGATCGCCAAAGCGCACCCATTGGCCCAGTGGTGCGCGCAGTACGGTGTCCGCTTCCTGGGTTTCGATACGTCGTGGGTGAGTCGTGCTGAGCTGATCGTTCTGCGCCCGGATTTCAATAATGGCCTCGCCGTTGCCGGCCAGGCGAACGGTGACATAAAAACCCTGCTCGACCTTCTTGTAGCCATCCCGATTCAGGCCCGGTTCGCTCCAGCGCGGCTCGGGAATCTCGACGCCGGTGGTGATCAGGGCCGTACTGCCCTCGAGGGTGCGAATCTGGCGGGTGCCGTCGCGATCGCTGCGGTGGGTGCCGTAGCGATAGTAGGCCTGATCTTCATCGCGACCGATCCGGATACCGTCTTCGGGTACGCGACCATCGCCGACTTCAATCCGACCGCTGCCACTTGAGATCGTGCCGCT
This sequence comes from uncultured Pseudomonadales bacterium, assembly GCA_964461355.1. Taxonomy (GTDB): domain Bacteria; phylum Pseudomonadota; class Gammaproteobacteria; order Pseudomonadales; family CAYWUD01; genus CAYWUD01. Next base: position 4,797 of record CAYWUD010000069.1, read on the forward strand.
GACCCCGTAGCTGCGCTCGGAGCTTTGGCTGGCGCTGGGCGAGCGCAGGCTGATCAGAAGCTGTTGCGCCGGTTGATCAAACTGACGGATCAGGGGTTCGATCTCGCGGTAGTTGGCTTCGGTGGTCTTGATGATCAGATGGTTGTTGAAGTGCGTGACGACCCCGCCGGGGGCCAGCAGTGGTTCGATCAGCGGTTTGAGCTGTTCGGGCAGCTGGTGTTGGGTCGGGACCGAATAGGTGTGCAGGGCGGCAGCCCATGCCGGGTTGGCGCACAGGAGCAGGGTGATCAGAGCAGTGCCTAGCCTCATAGTTTCAGGCTCCTCAGTTCCAGAGATTCGCTGGCCTGTGTCCAGGCCAGCTCGAAACGCTCGGCGATATCCTGCTGCTCGATCGGGCAATTCCGATACAGACAGGCTTCGACCGGGGCCAGCTGATGCAGTTCGAGCCAACTGTGCTGATCGAACAGGATTAGATCGTGGCCGGGCAGGTCGGCATCAGGGTCGGCCTGGCGGACCTGGATCAGGCTGGGCATACGCTGGCGCAGGCGCGCCAGGGCATGACCGCGCTGAATCAGCGGGCGGCTCTCAGCGAGCAGGATGCGCAGCTCGGTATTGGCGTTACGCCGGGCAAACGCTGACAGTACCTGAATCAGATCCGGATGTTCGTACAATTTGGGGTCGAGCCGGTGACTGAAGATCCAGCAGCGTCTGGATGCGCTGGCCAGAGCCTGGGTTAGCGTCTGGCAGAGCGCGTCGAGCTGATCGAGATGTTGCAGGTTTCCACCCGGAGGCAGCGTGAAAGCCGGCGGGCGCATCGTCAGCGGCTGAGGCTCGGGCTCCTTGCGGATCTCAAAGGCGCCCTCTGGCGGCGTAAAGGTCAGCGGCGCCCGGGGATCGGCCAGCTGCAGGCGCATGCGTCGGTGTGGAATGCCGGCATCCATGAACAGGTCACCCTCGGCGACAAATCCGAGCCGGGTATAAAAGTCCACGGCATGGCTCTGGGCATCGAGCAGCAGTTCGAGCTGACCGTTTTCGGCCGCATAGTCGAGAATGTAACGCATCAGCTGCAGGCCGATGCCCTTGCCGCGCCAGTCAGCGCAGACGGCAACACGGCCGATATGACCGTCGGCGAGCAGGCGGGCACAGGCCACGGCCTGTGTCTGCAGGGGACTGTGCACCAGAAAGTGGGTGCAGCGCTGATCCTCCTGATCCCACTCCTCGTGCTCGGCGACGCCCTGTTCGTCAATAAAGACCTGTTGGCGGATCGCACGCAGCTCCGAGGCTCCGTCGCTCCAGGAACAGGCGTGGATCTGCAGGTCAGTCGTCGTCATCGAGGCACTCCGCGTCGGGGTTCAGCATCAGGGTGCCCTGATGATAGAGCAGTTCGGCCAGTTCGCGCAGCGGCTGACTGCTTGCGGGGGACAGCGAACAGGTGCGCGTGTGACAGAGTGCGCGCACCGGTTCGATCAGATCTGCTGCGAGCGCGAAGGAGGCACCATCGGCGAACAGCCAGGTCCGGCTGTCCTGCTGCCAGGCCAGGCGGCTGCCCGGGGTGACCTGAAGTTCGCAGCTGGCCGGAAGTGATGCGTCTGCCTGCGCCTGCAGCTCCGGATATTTGGGCTGGGTCATATGTCGCCCGAACCATTCACCCAGCAGGGTGCGATCCTGGGCGAGTTCGGCCAGCAGCTGCTGAACCGGGGCCAGGGCGTGCGCAGAAATACAGGCCGGGTCCGAAGTCAGGGTCAGGTCCGGATCGCTATAGCGGCGCTCGGGGGGAAGGCGCTGGATGAGAAAGTCGGCCAGAGAATCGATCATTTCGCGCTGACTCGGGGCGCGAAAGCCGATCGACAGGCTCATCGAGGGTTCTTCGCAGCTGCCGTAATGGGCGATGCCCGGCGGAATATAAAGAAGGTCGCCGGGCTCGAGCTCGTAGCACGCTTCTTCTTTAAAATCGGCCAGCAGCATCAGATCCGGATGCCCCTGCAGGGACGATTGTGCCGTACAGCGCTGCCCCAGGCGCCAGGTCCGGCGGCCTTCGCCCTGCAGCAGAAAGACATCGTAGTAATCGAAGTGCGGGCCGACGCTGCCACCGGGGGCGGCATAGCTCACCATCAGATCATCGCGCCGCCAGTCCGGGATAAAGCGAAACGCCTCGAGCACTTGGGCGGCATCGGGTATCCAGTGATCCACGGCCTGGACCAGCAGGGTCCAGTCGCGTTCGGGCAGGTTGGCAAAGGTTGTTTCATCAAAGGGGCCGTGAGCCAGTTGCCACTGTCCCTGATGCTGGCGCAGCAGGCGCGCTTCGACCTCATCTTCGAGTGCCAGGCCGGCCAGTTCGTCGGCGCTGAGCGGGGGCACAAAACCGGGCCAGCCCTGTTTGATGAACAGCGGACGTTTTTGCCAGTAATCGCGCAGGAAGGTTTCGGCGCTGAGTGAACCGAGGGGCAGCATGGGCGTCTCCAGAATCGGTTACAGAGAGTTTAGGAAAGAGGCGAGGCACTGTCGGTGCTGTAAAACAAAACCGCCTGCTGAGCAGGCGGTTTTGGGTGGGGTCAGAGGTTTCGGGTCTGGGCCGCGGCTGTGCCGGTATAGGTCGCGGGGGTCAGCTCCAGCAGCGCCTCCTTGGCGGTGTCCGGAAGCTCCAGCGTGGCCACAAACTCCTGCATGATGGCGCGGGTGATGCGCTGGCCGCGGGTCAGGGCCTTGAGCTTTTCGTAGGGTTTCTCGATGCCGTAACGGCGCATGACGGTCTGGATCGGTTCGGCCAGTACTTCCCAGGCGGCGTCGAGGTCGGCGGCCAGCTTGGCCGGGTTGATCTCGAGTTTGCCGACCCCTTTGAGGGTGGACTGGTAGGCGATCAGGCTGTAGGCCAGCCCCACCCCCATGTTACGCAGTACGGTCGAATCGGTCAGATCGCGCTGCCAGCGCGAGATCGGCAGCTTGCCGGCCATATGGCCCATGATGGCATTGGCCAGACCCAGGTTGCCTTCGGAGTTTTCAAAGTCGATCGGGTTGACCTTGTGCGGCATGGTGGAGGAACCCACTTCGCCGGCGACGGTTTTCTGCTTGAAGTAGCCAAGCGAAATGTAGCTCCAGATGTCGCGGTCAAGGTCGATCAGGATGCAGTTGAAGCGGCAGATGGCATCGAACAGCTCGGCGATGTAGTCATGCGGCTCGATCTGGGTGGTGTAGGGGTTGAAGCCCACGCCCAGACGTTCGACAAAGGCGCGCGCATTGGCTTCCCAGTCGATTTCGGGGTAGGCGACCTGATGGGCGTTGTAGTTGCCCACAGCGCCGTTGATCTTGGCCAGCGGTTCGACCGCCTTGATCTGCTCGATCTGGCGGCGCAGGCGGTAGACCCAGTTGGCAACCTCCTTGCCCATGGTGCTCGGTGAGGCGGTCTGACCGTGGGTGCGGGCCAGCATCGGCTGATCGGCCAGATCCTCGGCCAGAACCGCGAGTGCTTCAACCAGTTCGGTCATGGCCGGCAGCAGTACCTGGTCACGTCCTTCGCTCAGCATCAGCGCGTGGGAGATATTGTTGATGTCTTCCGAGGTGCAGGCAAAGTGCACGAATTCGTTGACGCGTTCGAGTTCCGGGTTGCCGGCAAAGCGCTCTTTCAGGAAGTATTCAACCGCCTTGACGTCGTGGTTGGTGGTGCGCTCGATCTCCTTGATCCGCAGGGCGTCGGTCTCGCTGAACTCGGCCACGATGCGATCGAGCAGCGCGTTGGTCGCTGCACTGAAGGGCGGTACCTCCGCAATCTGGCTGTGTTCGGCCAGCTGCTGCAGCCAGCGCACTTCTACGGTTACACGGCTCTTGATCAGGCCGAACTCGCTGAAGATCGGGCGCAGTGCAGCGGTCTTGCTGCCATAACGGCCGTCGATGGGAGAGACGGCGACAAGGGAGGAGAGCTCCATCATGGTGTTTAACTCGACTAGCGGTGGATGGGGGAATCAGGGGGTGGCGAAGTGGCGCAGTTCACCGGCGACATGGGCGATTTTCTGACGCTGCAGCAGCAGTTGCCAGCGGCGTCCGCCGGTCTGGTGCCAGAGCATGGCCGAACGGATGCCCGCCAGCAGCAGGGCGCGGATCTTGTCTGCGTTGGCCGGGTTCTGCAGTACCTGGGTATCGCCGGTTACCTGAATACGCTGGCGAAAGGTACTGAGGCTGTCCTGATAGATGCCGGCCAGACTGGCGATGACGTTTTCGTGCAGCGCTCCGAAGTGTTCACGCTGACCTTCGGCCTGCTCCAGACGGCGGCCGATCAGCGCCAGCATGTCGGGCTTCTTGGCCAGCTTGCGCTCGAGAAAGAGCAGCGTCATGGCATAACGCAGGGTATCGGCCGGTACCTGGCGTGATCCCTTGGCCAGGCTGTTGTACAGCGCTTCCAGACCGTGGCTGAGGCCGAAGCGGTCGCCATAGACCTCTTCGACATTCTTCGGGTTGGTCACGAACAGACTGTTGATGCTGGTGCCAAAG
>CAYWUD010000070.1:0-3174 GCA_964461355.1 uncultured Pseudomonadales bacterium
GCTCTGGTGGAAACGCTGCTCCGTGGCGGCTGGCAGCAGTATCTGGTGTTGTGCCTGCTCAAGGAGGGCGAGCAGAGCGCGGCCTTCGTTGCCGGGTTGGAAACCGCGCAGCAATTGCTCTGGTCTTTGCAGCCGAAGTCTGAAGCGAGTGAACGCAAGCAGCTTCTCTCGTACATCCCGAAAATTCGTCGTGCACTGCGCACCGGGCTGGAAGCGATCAACTACGATGCACTGGCGACGCAGCGCTTCTTTACCGCGCTGGAACCGCTGCACAAACAGGCGCTGCGCGCGCAGTCCAGACCGCAACCTGCGCCGCGGCCGGCCAGTGAAGAGATTCGTGCCGAAGCGCTGCGTCAGGCCGAGGCACCGGCCGATATACCGCAAGCCCCCCCTGAAGCGTCACCAACGCCGGCAACTACTGCGGATTCAACCGCTCTGGCGCCGTCGACGCCTGCAATGGAGTCCGTAAAGCCCGAGGAGCCCCGTGCCGTGGACGCGGTGGATCCGCAGTGGCAGGCCTGTATCGATCAGCTTCAGCCGGGCAGCTGGGTCGAGTTCAGGGCCGCATCCGGGGATTTTCGTGCCAAGCTGGCCGCTTATCTGCGTCCGACCGATCGCTTTATCTTCGTCAATCGCAATGGTTCTAAGGTGGCTGAACTCAGCCGTCGCGAGCTGGTCGATCGGCTGCAGCAGGGGACGGTTGTGCTGCTTGAGGATGCGCAGCTGTTCGATCGTGCACTGGAGTCGATCATCAGCAATCTGCGCCATCCACACTAAGGCAACCGGCCTCCTGCTTTTGCATCGCCGTGGTCAGGCGCCGGGAGCCGGTAGCCATGTGCTGTGCTTGCCTTCTCGGGCATGTCGGTTGCTGCATCAGCAGAACGAGGGGCACAATGGCCCTTTTTTGCGGAGTCCGTGATGCAGATTGATGCCGGCGGCTGGTTAAGCGATATCCCCCACGTACCCTCGCCCAACTGTAACGAGCGCCCCGAGTCCTGTCCGGTTTCGTTGCTGGTGATTCACAATATCAGTCTGCCGCCGGGTGAGTTCGGTGGCGGTTACGTCGAAGCCTTTTTTCAAAATCGCCTCGATACGGCAGCACATCCCTATTTTGCTTCGATTGCCGGACTGGAAGTCTCGGCCCACCTGCTGATCGAGCGCAGCGGTCGCACGGTACAGTTTGTCTCCTTTGATCGGCGGGCCTGGCATGCCGGGCGCTCCTGTTTTGCCGGCCAGCCCGAGTGCAATGACTATTCGATCGGGATCGAACTTGAAGGCACCGATACCGAGCCCTATACCGAGGCTCAGTATCGCCAGCTGGTCTCGGTAATCGGGCTGTTGCAGGCCCGGTACCCGGCGCTTTCGCGCGAGCGCATCACCGGCCACAGTGATATCGCGCCTGCGCGCAAGACCGATCCCGGTCCCGCCTTCGACTGGGCGAAGCTACGCCGAATGCTGAAGAAGGCGCAGGCGCCCTCTGCATAGCCTGGATTCAGCCGTCGAGGGCCGTTTTCGTGTCCGGCCAGAGCCAGGCTGCGCCCCTCACACCGCTCGAATCACCGTGTACGGCCTGCATCAGATCCGTATCGACGCGGGATGAGAATACATAGCGGCCCCAGCGTGCGGGGACTTCACGGTACAGGCACGATGCGTTGGAAAGTCCGCCGCCGAGCACGATCACATCCGGGTCCAGCAGATTGATCACGCTGGCGAGCCCCCGGGCGAGATGTTCGCAGTATTGATCAACGGCCTCCTGAGCGGCGCTGTGGCCCGCTTCGGCGCGGGCAAAGATCTGCTGGGCTGTAGGTGCGTTTTCTGCGGGTAATCCATGGCGCCGGGCAAAGCGCGCGGCCATGCCGGGGCCGGAGAGAAAGGTTTCGATGCAGTTGCTCTGGCCGCAGTAACAGGCGCTGGCCGGCTCTTCATCGGTGGTCCAGGGCAGCGGATTATGCCCCCATTCACCGCAGATACCGTTGGGGCCGCTCAAGAGCTGGCTGTGGACGGCAATACCGCCGCCGACACCGGTGCCGAGGATGACGCCGAAGGTCAGGCCTTTACCCTGAGCTGCGCCATCCATATGTTCGGACAGGGTAAAACAGTCCGCGTCGTTGGCGACGCGTACCGGACGCTTTAACACGGTGGCGAGATCGCGATCGAGCGGATGGCCGATCAGCCAGGTCGAATTGGCGTTTTTCACCAGGCCGCTGTGACGATCCAGGGTGCCGGGAATGCCGATGCCGATACTGGCCGGGGTTGTCAGGTCGGTTTCCAGTGACTGCACCAGAGACGCGATGGCCGCCAGAGTCGCCGGATAGTCGTCTCGTGGCGTGGGGCGGCGCAGGCGTTTCTGGATACGGTTGTCAGGGCCGAGCAGGATGCCCTCGATCTTGGTGCCGCCCAGATCGATTCCGATACGCATCAGGATGTCTCACGCAGGTTGTGGGGTAGAGACCTGCAAGGGCAGGTGAATGGTGAAGGTGGTACCAACGCCCTCGGTCGAGGAGACGGTCAGGCTGCCCCGATGGGTGTGGCTGATAATAAAGTAGGAAACCGAAAGCCCCAAGCCGGTGCCGTGACCGACCTCCTTGGTGGTGAAAAAGGGCTCGAAAATGCGTTTGCACAGCGCTCGGCTCATGCCGATGCCGTTGTCTTCGATACTGATTTCCGCGCTCTCGCCCACCCGCCGCAGGCGGATCAGCACCAGTCCCTGCTGGGGCTGCTCGCGGGCCATGATCGCCTGTACCGAGTTCTTGACCAGATTCAGCAGCACCTGCTCGATCTCGTTGGCGATGCACGGCACCGGGGGCAGTTCGGGGTCGAGTTCGAGCTTGAGGGCGATGCCTTCAAGATCGAAGCCCTGTTTCACGGTCAGGTCATGATGGGCGATTTCCAGCGTCTGGCGGATCAGTTCGGCGAGATCACAGCGGCTGGGGGTACGTGAACTGCGGCGGCTGAACTGCAGCATGTTGGCGACGATATGACTGGCACGCTCGCCGGCATCGGAGATGTGATCGAGAAACTTGAGGATGCCGCGTTGATCGAGGTATTCAAGCACCCGCGCAAGATCCACGCCCAGCTCTTCGGCGGTCAGCAGGTTTTTCGGCAGGTCCGGTGACAGGCGCCGGCGGATATTCTGCACCCCCTGCAGAATACCGCCGAGCGGATTGTTGATCT
>CAYWUD010000070.1:3184-9247 GCA_964461355.1 uncultured Pseudomonadales bacterium
CCATGCCTGCGGCCAGTCCACCGACCGAGTGCATTTTCTCGCTCTGCACCATCATCTCCTGCAGGTGCAGACGCTCGGTGATGTCGTCGATACGCAGAACCGCGCCACGGCTCTTGCGACCGCGCAGGGGGTAGACCATCAGGTCAAAGACGCGGTCGTCATTATCGAGACTGACCCGTTCGACGCGTTGAATCTGGTTCTGCTGTAGGGCAAAGAGGATCGGGTCCAGATAGGGGATCAGCGAGGCCAGAACCTGGTCGAGCTTGAGGCCGATACCAAAATCATGGCCCATGCCGCTCAGGGCACTGGCGGCGTGGTTCCACTGGGTCACTTCCAGCGCTTCGTTGACGGTGATCAGGGCCGAGGGCATGGAATCGATGATGTTGCGCAGGTAGTTCTGGAACTCGGTCAATTCTGCTTCCGCCTGCCGGCGTACCTCGACTTCCTGAGCCAGTTTCTGGTTGCTCTGGCGGGTTTCGCTGGCCAGCTCCTGCGCCTGGCGACCGGCCCGCTCGGCGCGATCGCGCGCCCCCAGCAGCAGCTGATCGCGGGCTTCGATGCGGCTGAGCATGGTGTTGAAGGCCGTGGCCAGTACACCGATTTCGTCACCGTAGAACTTTTTCGCCCGCGCGCTGTAGTTCTCCTCGATCGATACCGTATTGGCCAGACGGATCAGGTGCAGAATCGGCTGGGTAATAAAGTGCTGGATCAGGCCGGTGACCACCAGCATGACCAGGATAAAACCGAGCAGGATAAACAGCCCTGCGATCTCGAGGTTGCGGTAGAGGCCGGAGGTCAGATCCGGGGCTGCCGCAATCACCAGGGTCGCCTGCGGGTGTTCGGGGGCCAGGGGTGGGATGGCGGTCAGCAGGGCTTTGGGGTATGCGCTTCGAAGCTCATCGAGCGTTTGGGGCAGGGCCGCGTCAGAATTGCGCTGAAAGCCCGCCAGCTTCTGGCCCTGGTCATCGTAGAGGGCGGCCAGAGCAATCGATGCCGGCGTGATCTGCTGCAGCTTGTCGTGCGCGACTTCGGGATGCTTCAGTAACGGTTGGATCAGTTCCGGCTGCGTCAGTACCTTGGCAATCGCCTCAAGGCTCGCAGGCAGATACTGGGCGCGGATAAAGTGCAGGCTCGAAACCAGAATCACACTGGTGGTCAGAGTGGTGATCAGCAGCACGACCGTCAGCAGCAACAGCAGCAGTTTGCGGTTCAGTGACAGTCGCGAGAGATAGTTTTCCACAGAGCCCAAGCCTCATCCTTAGCCGGTCCCTACCAGTTTAGACATCTTCCGTCCTCTAGTAGGCGATATCGAGGGTCTCCATCAGCCACTGATGGGTCGGCATCGCTATCCCGAGCGCAGCAGCACGGTGCAGCAGGTAGCCATTGATGGCGGCCAGTTCCGTGGGACGATTGGCGCGGCGGTCCTGACAGCTGGAGCTGAAGTTGCGTGCGGTCAGGGTGAGCACAGACTGCACCTGCTCACGCAAGGGCGGTGTCAACGGCTGTCCCAGGGCCTGCAGCAGCGTCTCGGTTTCGGCACACAGACGTTCAACCACCGGCCAGTAAGGGGCATCCAGCAGGGCGCCGTTGGCACAGTCATGCAGTGCGGTCAGGCCGTTGATGGCGCTGTTGATCGCCACCTTTTCCAGCAGCACCGCTGCAATATCGTCGACGGCTCTGATGCAAAGCCCCGGAATGTCGGCCAGCGCCGCCATCCAGTCGGGGATGGCGCTGCAGTCCAGGGCGCCGATGCGTGTCAGTCCCTGACCGGCGTGATGCACGCCGTGATCCTCGTCCAGCCAGGCGCCATCAGTGGTACTGGCGGCCCAGACGGCACGGGGTGCCAGGCTCTGGGCAATGGCCTGCTGGGCGCCGAGACCGTTCTGCAGCACCAGAACGCTGGCGTCGGCGCTCAGGCGGTGGCGTACTGACGCCAGTGCCGCCTCGCTTTGCCAGGCCTTGGTGGCGATCAAGAGGTGTGCGATCGGTTCCGGATGATCACAGGTCTGCTGAGCCAGCTCATGGCACCGGGGCAGCGCTTCATCCGGTAACCACAGTGGCTGCAGGATACGGGCGTCGGGCAATATCGCGTTGCGGCGCAGCAGAATCGGCTGCCAGCCGGCGGCGGCCATATGAGCGGCCCACAGGCGACCAAGGGCGCCGGCGCCGAGAATATGAACAGAATGGGGCATGGAATCTCGGGTCTGGGTGGCGGGGCGCTGGTGCCCCGGAAGCGATCCGATATACTAGGCCAGTTAGCGCCTGCAGGGACAGGCCCGATTAGATTGAGGACAAGTTATGCCGTCATTTGATGTGGTTTCCGAGGTGGACAAGCACGAGCTGACCAACGCGGTGGATCAGGCCAACCGTGAACTGGAATCCCGTTATGACTTTCGTGGCGTGGATGCGAGCTTCAGCCTGAGCGATAGCCAGATTACCCTGGCCGCCGAGGTGGAGTTCCAGCTCACCCAGATGAGCGATATTCTCGATGCCAAGCTGGTCAAGCGCGGGATCGATATCGTCTGCCTCGAGCGCAAGGAGCCCTACGGTTCCGGTAAGCAGATGAAGCAGGATGTGCAGGTGCGCGAGGGGCTGGAAAAGGATCTGACCAAGAAGATCACCAAGCTGATCAAGGACAGCAAGATCAAGGTGCAGGCGCAGATCCAGGGCGACAAGGTGCGCGTGACCGGCAAGAAGCGTGATGACCTGCAGGAAGTGATGGCCCTGCTGCGCGAAGCAGAGCTCGATATGCCGCTGCAGTTCAACAACTTCCGCGATTAAACGCTTCGCGTTTGCCGCGTGATCGGGCAGCCTCAGGGCTGCCCGATGTCGTCAGGGGTTCGGGTTCCAGCGAAACAGGGCCGCGGCCAGCAGGCACAGCAGCAGGCTCATCAGCGTCATGCACAGCAATTCGTTCTGTACCTCAAATAGTCCAGCCCCTTCCAGCATCACCCGGCGCGCCGCACGGATCATGTGGGTCAGCGGCAGCAACTCGGCCGCGCCCTGCATCCAGGGATGGGCCTGATCGAGCGAAAACCAGACGCCGGACATGAACATCATCGGCCAGCTAGCCAGGTTCAGCAGGCCGCCGGCGAGCTCTTCACTGCTGGTGCGCGAGGCCATCACCAGGGCCAGTGCAATCAGGCTGATCCCCCCCAGCATGGCGATCAGCAGCAGCAGCAGATAGCTGCCGCGCATCACGAATCCGACCACCCACCAGGCCCCGATAAACAGCAGCGACGAAACCACCAGCAGGATCAACAGGCGCGAGGCCACCTGGGCGAGAATGAACTGCAGCGCGTTCACGGGCGTTGCCTGCAGGCGCTTGAGCACGCCGTTCTTGCGATAGCGCACCAGCACATAACCGACGCCGAAGAGGGCGGAAAACATCATGTTCATGCCGAGAATGCCTGGCATCACCCAGTCGATGTAGCGTACCGGCTGGCCCGATACCGGCATGCGGTGCCAGTCTCCCGGCTGGCTCAGCAGCAGCTGTTCGAGAAAATAACCGGCGGCGCTGGCTTCGTTGATCCAGTAGCGGTTCGGCTCACCGGCCGCCAGCAGCAGATCGAGCTGATGGTAGCGTACCTGCTCGATCGCCAGCCCAGGGTCGGCGGGTCGGCTCACTTTGATATGCTCCATGGTCAGCAGCGCGCTTTCTGGGGCGCCGATCACGCCGACCCGAAACAGCGGTGCCGAGGTGTCGGTGAAGGCGAACATGAACCCGATCACCATGAACACCGGGAAGGCCAGCGACCAGCCGAGCGCCGAGCGATCACGATAATATTCACGGGTACGGGCCAGCAGCAGGGCGAAAAAGGCGTTCATGGCGGTGTCCTAGTCCTCGCGTAACTGGCGGCCGGTCAGTTTCAGAAACAGGTCTTCCAGCGTCGGCGGGTGGATCTTAAGGCCGGACAGATCGAGCCCGGCCTGCAGCAGCTCGGCCAGGCAGGCGTGCAGATTGCGCGTGCGCAGTTCCAGATGGGCGTCGAAGCGCCCGCACTGCTGCTGCAGCGATGGTGGCAGCTGAGGGTAGCGTTCAATCGGCAGGCGAATACAGGTGTCATCAAAGTGACGGCGCAGGAGCGCTTCGGGACTGCCCTGATCGATGATGCGGCCGCGGTCGATAATCACCAGCTCGTCACAGAGCTGCTGGGCTTCGTCCATGTAATGGGTGGTCAGCACGATGGTGGTGCCGTCGCGCTTGATCGCTTCGATCAGGTCCCAGAAACGTCGGCGCGCCTGTGGGTCGAGGCCGGTGGTCGGTTCATCCAGAAACAGGATGCGCGGCTGATTCAGAAGCGCCAGCGCGAGCAGCAGACGTTGCCTCTGGCCGCCCGACAGCCGGGTGGCATAGCGGTGCTCGAACTCACCCAGGGCGCAGCGTTCGATCAGCGCTTCGAGCGGTAGCGGGTCGCGGTAGAAGCTGGCAAAGAGTTCGAGAATTTCGCGCACGCTCAGGTAGTCCATCAGCGCTGTATTCTGAAACTGGATACCGGCCTGCTGGCGAAAGTCGGCGCCGCGGGGGCGATCGCAGTAGAGGATCTCGCCTCCCGTGGGGGTAAGAATGCCCTCGATCATCTCGATGGTGGTGGTCTTGCCGGCGCCGTTGGGGCCCAGCAGACCAAAGCAGATGCCCGGGCGAATGCCGAAGCTGATGCCGTCAACGGCCCTGAGGCCCGGAAACTCCTTGCTCAGATTGCGTACTTCCAGCAGCCATTTCACAGCCGGTCTCCCCCTGCCTGCAGCGTGCATCCGAGCGGCCATAGCGTTGCGTCAATGGACGACTGATGCTGATTAAGAGTAGCAGGCTGGGGATCACCATCAGCGCGGTGAGGAGGAAAAACAGCGACCAGTTGCCGTTCAGAAGATCTACCAGCAGGCCGCTCAGCGAGGCCAGGAGCGTGCGCCCCAACGTGCCGATCGAGGCCATCAGGGCATACTGGCTGGCGGTAAAGCTGCGGTTGCACAGCTGCGACAGGAAGGAGACAAAGGCGACCGTCGACCAGGCGGAGGTAAAACCGTCTACCAGAATGGTGGCCATGAACAGCTGCGGATTCGGACCGACCAGTGCCATCAGCGAGAACATCAGGTTGCTCGCGCCCATCGCCACACCGCCGATCAGAAGCCCCTTGATGATGCCAAAGCGCATGTTGACCAGACCGCCGAGGATCGAAAAGAGGATCGTCACCCACCAGTTGAGGAGCTTCGAGTACAGGCCGATTTCGGTGTTGCTGAAGCCGATCTCCTTGTAGAACACCACCGACATACGGCCGAGAAAGGCTTCGCCGATCTTGAACAGGAAGATAAACAGCAGGATCGACAGCGCCAGCCGTACGCCGTTGCGCTTGAAAAACTCATGGATCGGTTCGACCAGCGTGACCAGCAGCCAGGCGAGCCCGAGATCGAGCGTGCCGGCGGCGCGGGTGCCGGCCGGCCGGGCGAGCCGACGCTGCATATCGATCAGCTGCGCGATCATCCAGCCGAGCAGGCCGGCCCCGGTCAGGGCCAGCAGCGGGCCAAGCCAGGTAATCTCCTGCGCCGGATTCAGACCGGGGCGGTCCAGCAGCTGCCACAGCAACAGGCCCAGCAGCAGGCAGAGCGCGGCGGCGAGGCGGCCATTGGCGCGGGCCGGGCGTGCCAGCACCGCGCCGAGGTAACGTTGCTGGCTGGCGGCCTGCTGGGCATGGCGTGCGGCTGCGGTGTCCGGCTCGCGGGTGACGCCGATATGCAGCAGCGCCAGAGCCGCCAGCAGCAGGGCCAGCGTCTGGTAGATCAGCGGCCAGCTCCAGCCCGGTTGATCCGATAACCACAGAGGCAGAAAACCGAGCCCGGCATAACCGGTCCACCAGCCGGCGGTCGCCATGGCCGAGGCACCGGTGAGCAGGGTTTCTTCGTCGACATGGAAGCTGTCGATGCGAAAGGCATCGATGGCGATATCCTGGGTGGCCGAGGCAAATGCCAGAGCGATGCCGATCAGTGCCACCCGGTATAGATCCTGCCCCGGATCGCTGTAGCCCAGACCGAGGCAGCAGCCGAGGATCAGCAGCTGGCACAGCAGAA
>CAYWUD010000071.1:0-9221 GCA_964461355.1 uncultured Pseudomonadales bacterium
TAGGCATCTTTTTCCAGCTGGTCCGGCGTACGCTCCAGATCGTCCTGCAGCATTCTCGGCAGGGCCACGTTGGAGACTAGGGCCGCCAGACCACCGGCGATGATCGGAGATTCGAACATCATGGCCAGACCTTCGGGCAGGTACTTGAACGCTTCGGGCACGAAGGCAACACCGAGGCCGATGCTCAGGGAGATCGCCATGATCAGTGCTTCACGACGGTCGATATCCACGCGATTGATGATACGGATACCGGCCGAGGCCACGGTGCCGAACAGGATCAGGGTTGCACCACCGAGCACCGGTTTGGGCATGATGGTGAACAGGCTGCCGAAGATCGGGAAGATGGCAAAGAGCACCAGAAGCACCGCGATAAAGTTACCCACCTTGCGGCTCGCTACACCGGTCATCTGGATGACGCCGTTGTTCTGGCTGAAGGTTGCCAGCGGGAAGCCGTTGAATACCGATGCGATGGTGGAGACAAAACCGTCGGCCAGTACGCCGCCGCTCATGCGATCGGTATATTCGGGGCCTTCAACCGGGCGGCCGGAGAGCAGACTGGTGGCGGTCAGGTCGCCAACTGCTTCGACAATCACCAGCAGGTAGATAAAGCCGAAGATCAGAAATGCATGCCAGTCGAAGCTGAACATGCCGAATTTGAACGGAATCGGCAGGGTAAACATGCTGATCTCGCCCAGGCGGCTGAAGTCGACACGGCCTACCGCGGCGGCTGCAGCGTAACCGACAGCCAGACCGATCACGATCGCACTCATGCGCACGAAAGGTTTGCGGCTGCGGTAGAGCATCAGGATCGAGAACAGGGTCAGGGTACCCAGTGCCAGGTTTTCCAGGTGACCAAAGGTGCCGTTGCCCATGGCGGCGTAGCCACCGGCAAAATCGGTCATGCCGACCTTGATCAGTGAGAGGCCGATCAGCATCACGGTCACCCCGGACACGGTCGGCGTAATCACCTTGCGCAGCATCGGAATCAGGCGGCTACCGGCCATGGTGATAAAGGAGCCGAAGAAGCAGACCCCGAAGATGGTCGAAAGCATCTGATCCTGGGTCATGCCAGCGCCGATAAAGGAGGAGCCGACCGAAATGATGGCGGCCGGGAAGGCAAAACTGGTGGCCTGAATACTCAGAAGGCCGGAGCCCATGAAGCCGATTCGGTTGACCTGGATGGCGGTACCGATACCAGAGGTAAAGAGCGCCATGCTGACCAGATAGGTAATGGTTTGCGGATCAAGCCCCAGTGCGCCACCGATAATCAGCGGCGGTGTAATGACGCCGACAAACATTGCCAGCAGATGCTGCAGCGCTGCGAACAGTGATTGGAGAAATGGCGGACGGTCTTCAAGCTGATAGATCAGCTCGCTGTTGCCTACTTTTTGGCCTGTTTTGGTAAACATGGCTACCCCCTATGGATGCCGGAAAGGTAATAGAACCCCGTTCGGAGTGATGCTCCGAATTCGATATGCGTCGTTGATGAGCGGCAAACCAGCGCGCTCGGCTATGCAAGCTGCGGTGTGCTGTGGGCCCGGGGCCTCGATAGATGGGTAGAAAGCAGGCACAGGTGTGCCCTGTGTGGGAACTGTGGAGATCGTGCAGAGATACTGATGGTCGGCATAGGTGCCCCCCCATGGTGCCGGTCTGCGATAGTGGTCCAGAAAATTCATCCACCTGCCGCAAAAACCGGATCGTCAAACGTCACCTGACTATAGGTAGGCTGAAGATCCGGTAATTGATCAGTATCAAGTAGAGCAGGCAATTGTTAAAAATCAAAGACGGTTTGCTCTGTAAACAATTGCCCATGTTTGCGCAAAAGAAAGTATCGGTTCGTGTTTGCGTCAGCACAGCGTCAGTTCGGCAGGTATTGCCGGGGTGCTTAGAAGATGCCCGGCAGCAGATGCCAGCTGCGTGTGCGATAGCGCAGATAGGCTGCGCCGAACTGCGCCTCGAGCAGGATTTCCTCACGTCGCGCCTTGGCGCCAACGGCCAGTACCGTGGCCGCAAACCCCAGCGCGTTGTGCCACTGCAGGTTGTAGAGGGCGATCCCCAGCATCATCAGGATCAGTGAGAGATACATCGGGTGGCGGATGTGGCGGTAGGGGCCGTGCTGGATCAGACGGGTCTCCCTCCTGGGTTCGGGGTAAACGCTGAAGTTGCCGATCGGGTTGGCCCAGAGCGCCCAGAAACCGAGCAGGCCCCCAGCGATACAGATGAGCAGCAGCCAGAGTGTCTGCTGATCGGCGTCTGTCGGTGGCCAGCAGCTGAGCATTACGCCGGTCAGTTGCAGCAGTACCAGCAGGTGGCTGGCGAGCGGGTGGGCGCGCCAGAACGTGCGTTCAGGCATCATCGAGTTACGTCCTGTAGGAGGCCGTGCCCGCATGCAGGTGCAGCAGGCGTTGTCGTGCGAGTGTCAGAAACAGGGTAGCCGAGAGACCGCTGGCCCCGAATAGCATACACATCACCAGAATCTGATAGCGCACGGCAATCAGCGGAGAAACGCCCGACAGAATCTGGCCGGTCATCATCCCCGGCAGGGAAACCAGCCCTACCGCAAACAGCCCGTTGATCACCGGAATCAGTGCAGCGTTAAGCGCGCGGGCGCGTGCCTGGCGAAAATCATGACCGTGGCCGAGTTCGGCATGGGCGCGGTCGGCGCAGAGGCTGACGGCGTTCATGCTGCCGGCAAACAGCATGCCGGCGATTGGAATGATGACCTGTGGACTGTACCAGGGGGTTGGCGTCAGCACGCCCGCGATCACGATCGAGAGTGTCAGGCCGGTACCGAGGGTGATGGCCGCCAGCGCCTGCGGCAGCAGATACGGTCGGGCCGGGCCCAGGGTGCGCAGTGCGATCCAGCTCGACGCTCCGAGCATCAGGGTCAGGACCGCCAGAACAGGGCCTGCCGTTTGTGCGGCAAACAGATACACCAGCAGATAGCCGATCAGCAGCAGCTGCCCCAGCATCCGGCCCAGAGCGTACAGCGCGGTGGCGGCCGCCAGTTGCCAGCGACAGAGCACCACTAACACGGCGGCTACAGGCAGCAGTGCCAGCGCCAGATCAGTGAGCGGAATCAGAGATGCGCCGGTGTCCATGGAGGGTCTCCTGTTCGGTGAGTCGTCGCCCCACGAAATGTGAGGAGGCATTCTGGCGATGCGCTTATTTTGTGACAAAACTGTTACAGGATGGTGAATCACTGACACAGGGAGGTGTACCCATGAGCTGGTACAAAAGTAGCCTGAGGATCAAGTTGTTCTTGCTGTTGTTGGGAAGTCTGTTGCTGATGCTGGTCAGCTCGGAAACCGGTTTTTTCAATATTTCGCGCTCGGTCAACAATATGGCCGGCGCCGAACTGAGTAACTCGATGGCGGTACAGGCGCTCAATATCGAGTTCAAGCGGCAGGTGCAGGAGTGGAAAAACGTGCTGCTGCGCGGTACCGATGAGGCGCAGCGGGAAAAATACTGGGGCCGCTTCCAGCAGAAGGAAGCCGAGGTGCTCCAGCAGGCCGAACACCTGGCCGCTGTGCTCAAGCACGCCGATACCCAGCGGATGCTGGTTGATTTTGTGGCGGCGCACAAGCGTATGGCCACTGCCTACCGTGAGGGATACCAGAAGTTTGTCGCCAGTGGCTTCGATTTTCGCGTCGGCGATCGGGCTGTTTCGGGGATCGACCGTGAACCCTCGCAGCTTCTGGACGCGGCGGCGGTGCGGGTGACCGAACTGACCGCCGAGCGCTCGCAGGCGCTGATGGATGAAACCCACAGCATGATTCTGTACGCCTCGATCGGCATGACGGCGGCGGCCCTGTTTGCCTGTGGTGTGGCGTTCCTGATCATGCAGAAGGTGCTGGTACAGCCGGCCAATGTGCTGATCGATCAGATCACCGAGCTGAGTGAAGGGCATCTGGTGCATGGGGATCAGACCGAACGTGAAGACGAGCTGGGTAAACTGGCTCATGCGGCCAACCGTCTGGAAGGTTTCCTGCGCGAGACGGTCGAACGGCTGCAGACCTCAATGCAGTCTCTGACCGGCTCGTCGACCGATCTTTCGGAAATCACCGGTCAGATTACCGAAGGGATTCGCGATCAGTACCAGCGCACCGATCAGGTGGCCACCGCCATGCACGAGATGAGTGCCTCGGCCGGAGAGGTGGCGCGTTTTGCCGCCAGTGCCGCAAAGGCCACGCACCTGGCCGACGAGGCCGTGCACGAGAGCATGGGGATCATGCAGCGCACCACCGCAGCTATCGACGGTGTCTCGGAGCAGATTACCCATACCGTAGAGGTGATCGAGACCCTGGCCCAGAACAGCCAGAAAATCGGTCAGGTGTTGGATGTGATTCGCGGTATTGCCGAACAGACCAACCTGCTGGCGCTCAATGCCGCAATCGAGGCGGCGCGCGCCGGCGAGCAGGGGCGCGGGTTTGCCGTGGTGGCCGACGAAGTGCGTACCCTGGCCCAGCGCACGCAGGAGTCGACCGGAGAGATCCAGTCGATGATCGAGGCGTTGCAGCAGGCGGCCGTTGAGGCCAGTCGGGCGATTGAGGAAGGCAACAGCCGAACCCGGGAAGGGGTCGATCTGGTGCAGCAGGCTGACGGCGCACTGCGAAGTTTCACCCGCTCACTGACCGAGCTGCGCGATATGACCCAGCAGATTGCGGCGGCGGCTGAAGAGCAGAGCAGCGTGGCCGAGAGTATCAACCGGCATATCACCGAAATCTCCGAAATTGCCTCGGCCAACAACAATCAGGCCGAACGCACGGTGGCGACCAGTATGAGTCTTGAGTGCATCGCCAACGAACTTTCGGTTCTGGTGGGGCGTTTTGACGAGGACAAGCCCGCGCGACGTGCGTAGGATATGAGCTTCGTGTGTATATGTTGGCTCTGAGAGGACAGGGTGCATACCGGAACCGCCAATCGCCGATTTCGTCCGCTGCTGGCCCTGTTGTGGCTGTTGGCTTTGTGGGGCGGGGCTGTCTGTGCAGATGCAGCGCCCGCTCCGGTACAGTGGCACAGCGACAGCTGGCCGGGGCTGACCGATCATCCGGATGCACTCTATGCTCAGCTGTTTCGCGCCACCTTTGCCCAGCAGGGCTTCGCCCTCGAGCAGCATCTGACGCCCTTCAAGCGTTCGGTGATGCTGGTCGAGCGGGGCGATACCGATTTTGCTGGTGGTATCGCCCGCGACCCGACGCCGGGCACGCGCTATTATCAGGCCCCGTTTCCTGTCATCCACACCGAAGTGCAGGCCTTTTTCCATCGCGACCTGCTGGTCGAACCCTGGCGAGGCATTGCCTCGATGCGGGGGCGGCGTGTGGTCAGCTCCTATCATCTCGGCCCGGGCATCGGTCTGTCCGAATGCCGCGAACTCTCGACCAAGGCGCAGGCCTTTGCGATGGTGCTCAAGGGGCGGGCCGAGTTCTACATCGACGATCGCGGTGAACTGGAGCTGACCATCCAGCAGCACCGCGATCGGCATCCCGAATACGATCCCGATCAGTTCATCATCCGGCCGGCCGGCTACGCCTCCTGGTATATGATCAGTCCCTATACCGCGCGGGGGCGCCAGGTGATGGACGCCTATATCCGTGGCACGCTGGCGCTGCTCGAAGCAGGCGAACTGGAGCGGATCTATGCTGCCCACCGCTTCGAGGTGCCGTCGGAGCTGCTGCGCTATGCGCAGCGTGTCCGTGCCGGCGAGCCCCTCTTTACCCGTTATTAGCGAGTAGCCGTTGAAACCTCTGTCCGCCCCCTTTGCCCTGACCTGCACGGCGCAGTACCTCGCCTGTCGTCTGCCGCGGCCGTTTCGCGTTATCAGCTCGGCGCCCTGTCGCGGCGGGGCCGGCCAGAGTTCGGGCTGGCTCAACCTTAGGGTCGACAAGCATGCGCCCGCCCATGAATCGCCCCAGCAGACGCTGGTGCGCTCTATTGGCGCGCTTGGCCTGCCTGTGGACAGCATCGGCATGATGACCGCCGCAAGCATGGATTCCTGGCGCCTTGGACAGGCGCAGCGCGATGGTCTGGCGTTCTGGGTGCTGGTCACGACCGGGCTCGAGAATGCCCGGGCCGCTGGTGATCCGGCCGATGTCGGTGCACTGCTGGCGCCCCAGGAAGCCGGCACGATCAATCTGGCCGTTTTCAGTGCTCAGTCACTGACGCCCGCTGCCGAGATCGAAGCGCTGGCGCTGATTACCGAGGCCAAAGTGCGTGCGCTACAGGAGCTCGGGGTCCGTAGCCCGATCAGCGGGCGTCCGGCCACGGGTACCGGCACCGATGCCCTGGCACTCTTTTCCGACCCCGAGGGGCCGTGCCTGGCTTATATCGGCAAGCATGTGCTGGCCGGGGAGCTTCTCGCCGAAGCGGTGCTGCAGGCGGTACAGACTTCGGCGGCCTGGTGCTGCCAGTCAGCCTGAACAAAAAATAGACAGTTTTGCCGGGGCCATACAGGCTCGGGGCTGGCGCCGGTTATCCACAGAAGACTCACGCCTTGATGCCCGCAAATGGTGGATACTCTCTCTGTTCCCGGTGGTATTTCATGCGCTTTTCCGGCTCTTGAGAAAATATGTTTGCCATTTCGGTAAATACTTAGCCTTTTTCTGCCTATGATTGTGGTGTCGACAAAAGATCTGTTTGTGTCATCACAAATTTTGTGGCTGATGAATTATTGCCCAGTCGGCGTTCGCCCCCGTGGTGACTGGCGAAGGCGGGCCTATCCACAGCTCGTTCAGGGGGCGGTGCAGAAAAATGGTGGATTGTTTGCCTGGCGCCGCGGTTATTCAGGGCCGGCGGCGTCTGCGGTGCGAAAACGTCCCTGATAGTCGAACAGCTTGTGGGTAAGCTGCCAATAACCTCTGTGTTTACCCCGGCCCTTGCGCTGCTGGCCGATGACGAAGTCGGGATAACGAAAACGCGCCTGCTGCGCCAGTACATCGTCGATGCTTTCCACGCGGATCGGCGTACCCGGTCTGCGGTCGTGCTGACGCACAAAATGCAGATAAAAGGCGCGCCGCTGGGCGCTGTGCTCAAAGGCAAAGAGCTCGCTGAGCTCCGTGCCGTCCTCGTCGAAGTAGCGCACCTTGAGCCGCTCGGCCCCATCGCTTTTAGTGAAGCGTTCGAGCAGCATGCCGGCGCAGCGCAGCACGCGCGCGCCCTTGAGGTTCAGGGCATCGCGCAGCTGACGGTCCGGGTCGACCAGAAGATGGCCGCAGCTGCCGCACTGACGCGCAGCGATATCGTTTTCCTCATTGCACTGAGGACAGCTCTTGAAGCGAAAGCGGTAGGGGCAGGGCTCGATACCGTGGGCGGTTTCTGCCGCCCCTTGGCATTTACGGCCGAAGTGCTCGATCAGATGGCCGTTACCATCGACCCGGCCCCAGAAACTGTTGCTAAAGCCGCACAGCGGACATGCGACGGCCACCGGCTCGGTATCGGACGCCGGGCGGGCGCTGCCGACTTCCGGGGCGTACAGGTCCCAGGGGTTGCCGGCGTAATCGATGATCAGGCAATCGCTTTTACCCTCGCACAGACGCAGGCCGCGACCGATCATCTGCTGATACAGGCTGACCGATTCGGTGGGGCGTAAAATGGCGATCAGATCCACATGGGGGGCGTCAAAACCGGTGGTCAATACCGAAACATTGACCAGGTACTTGAGCGCGCGCGCCTTGAAGCGGCGGATCAGTGACTCACGCTCGCGCGCGTCTGTTTCCGCCACCACCAGCGCGGCTTCCGTGGTGGGCAGAAGGTGCAGAATTTCGCGGGCGTGGGCGACCGTGGCGGCAAAGATCATCACCCCGGCGCGCTCGGCGGCCAGTTCCTGAATCTGCGCCACGATCTGTGGTGTGACCCGACCGGCCTGCTGTACCACCCTGTTCAGCGCCGCCTCGCTGAAGCCGCCCGGTTCCTGCAGCAGCGTGCCAAAGTCATAGAAGGCGACCGGTGCGTCGATACGGACCGGTGCGGTCAGATAGCCCTCCTGCACCATCTGTCTGAGCGGCAGCTCATAGATACAGCGCTCGAACACCCGGGGCTCGTCGCTGCGCAGCTGACCGCGCGCGTGGTAGCGGTAGATCCAGCCCTCATTCAGGCGGTAGGGGGTGGCGGTCAGACCCAGCACCTTAAGCTGCGGATTCAGGGCTCGGAAGTGGCTGAGCACCTGCTGGTACTGACTTTCTTTCTGCGCGCCGACGCGGTGGCATTCGTCGATGACCAGCAGGGTGAAGGGGGCATCCTCGCCGCCGCTGAACGGCTTGCCATCGGCGTGGCTGAACTGTTCCAGATTGGCCGCCAGCGACTGCACGCTGGCAAAGATCACCTTCTCGCTGAAATCGCGTCGCTTGAGCCCGGCACTGTAGATGCCGGCTTCGACGCCGAGGCTTTCGAGCTTGGCATGGTTCTGCTCCACCCGTTCCTGCACATGCGCCAGTACCAGTACCCGGCCGCGGGCGAGGCGCGCCAGCTCGGCGATCACCAGACTCTTGCCGGCACCGGTCGGCAGTACGATCACGGCCGGCTCGGGATGACGGCGAAAATGGTTCAGGGTCGCCTCGACGGCGGCCTGCTGGTAGGGGCGAAGCTGATACATGGGCTGTCGGATCGTCTTGGGTGTATGGGGAAGCGGGCCGCGTCCGGTTCCAGCATACCGCGTTCCTCTGCGCTAGGCAGGCCAAAGGTGCGCCGCAGAGCGCTCGGGCTGGGATTGTCGGCGCACAAAAGGCAGCGCTGTGCCCTTTACCTCGGGCGCTCAGCGCCTAGGCTGGGCGCCGTTGTTGTCGCGAGGTATCCGATGAAAGAACTGTTTGCACAGCTGGCCGAAGAGCATCGTCAGCTGAATCTGTTGCTCGATCTCCTGGAGCAGCGTGTCGATCAGTACCTGGCGGGCGACCGGACACCACCCCCGGCCTGGCTGATGCGCGATGCCCTTGAATATATGCAGCAGTATCCGGAACTCTTCCACCATCCTCTGGAAGACCGGCTGATGCAGCTGATCGAGCCCAGAGTGCAGGAGCCGGCGCTGCTGGCCGAGATGGTGCAGGTGCAGCGCGAACATCAGACTCTTGAGCAGCAGACCGCCAAACTGGTGGTGCAGTTTGCGGCTATCTGCTGTGATCAGGTGGTCCCGATCCGCACTTTGATGGAAACCTTCTCGGCCTATGCGGCCCTGCAGCGCGCGCACCTTGCGCGTGAAGACCGGGTGCTGCTGCCGGCACTGGCCG
>CAYWUD010000072.1:0-9173 GCA_964461355.1 uncultured Pseudomonadales bacterium
GGCGTACCAGGCACCGCCGAGGCGGAACATGCGGCCGGGGAACGGCGCTTTAATATCTATCGTCGGGCGCGCCGTGCCACGCGCTGATCAGCCCGGGTTGGCCGTCACCGCGGTGCGCGGCTCGCCCAGAGCAAGCTCGGCCTGTTCTCGCTGGCGCAGATCGTAGATGGCGCGATAGACCAGTACGTTCTGCACATAGTTGCGTGTTTCACGAAACGGGATGGTTTCGATCCAGGCATCGTGAGGCAATGTGCTGCGCTCCTGATCCCAGCGACTGACCCGGTGCGGCCCGGCATTGTAGGCCGCAGCTGCCCGCGCAATATCGCCGTCAAAGCGATCCATCAGGCCCGAGAGGTAACTGCTGCCAAGCAGCAGGTTGAGTTCCGGGCGGTACAGGTCGCTCAGATGCGTCAGCCGGATGTTCCAGCGTTTGGCCGTCTCCCGTACGGTTGCCGGCATCAGCTGCATCAGACCGCGCGCGCCGACATGCGATTGTGCTCGGGGCCAGAAAGCGCTTTCCTGACGCGCGATGGCAAAGACAATGCTCGGTTCGAGCGCACGTTGTTGCGCCGCGTGCGTGATCGAGTCACGGAAAACCAGCGGGAAACGCAGCTCCAGATCATCCAGAAACTGCCCTTTGACTGCATTGCGGATACCGAAATAGGCCCACTGGCGCTCTTTCGCGAGCTCTGCCGCTGCGGCCAGGGCATCCGGATTCAGGCGCGCGAGCAGGTATTCCCATTCGGCCCGTGCTTCTTCAGCCAGACCTGCCTCGATAAAGGCCTCGACGCGTTTGAATCGGGGCAGTGCTGCGACGTTACGGATGCGTGCGGGATCGGCCGGGGTGAGCTGGTGCTCGGGCCGAAAGGCCTGGCCACTGCGTTCGGCGGCCTGCAGTGCATAAAAGGAGCGTTCGTTATTGAGCGCCTCGAGGCGCTGGGCAAGACCGCTCTGGCTGATGCGGCCCAGTTCTTCCAGCGCGCGCAGGCGCCAGTAGCGGTAGTAGGCGCCGGTCTGGTGCTGGCACAGTGAGGCGACGGTTTCCCAGTCGGCTGTGGCCAGGGCGGCACGAACCCCTGCGTCGCGTAGCGCATCTGACTCGGTGGCATACTGCTGCAGTACCTTCTGCAACCAGGCGTCCGGCTCCCACGCGTAATGGGCGAGCTGATAGCGTGCCGTTTCGATTTCGACGTTACGTCGTTCCTGTGCGGGAATCTGCTCGGCGATAGTCTGCCAGTATGCGATGGCGGCTGGCGCATCGCGCCGTACCCAGCGCCTGAAGAGGTGGATCAGACGGGCTCTTTGCGGGGCGTTGTCGAGGGCAAAGGGGTGGGCGGCGAGCTGCGACGGTGTTTGATACAGCGTCACCAGGTGCTCGAATCGTGCCTGTTGTACCCCTTCGCTCTGGCGTTTGAGGTACTGCATCAGAGACAGATTGCCGGCCTCCAGGGCAAGATCAAAACGTTGCTCCAGCCGTTCTGGTGTGATCCGTCCTTCGCTCTTGAGCCGGTCAAACAGCGGGTCACAGGCCGCGGGCCGGTTCTGGCCACTGAGCCAGAGCTGGCGTGCCTCATTCAGTACCTCGGCATGTGCATCGTCCTGTTGCAGTCTGGCGCGGTAGTAGTAGCACTGCAGCTCGACCGATTTCGGGGCTGTTTTTTGAACCGCCAACAGCGCGGTCCATTTTTTCTGCTGGCCCTGGGCCAGCAGCCAGCGGTGCTGCAGCCGGGTGCCCCAGGGGGTGTCGCCCCAGGCTTCGAGAAAATGGGCCACGGTCTTGGGCGGCGCATGATCGAGGCGCTGCAGCAAAAAGCGGTAGTCAAGGTAGCCCTGTAATGGGTGCGTCTTGAGTGACTGGCGCAGGCGGTTGAATTCGGCCAGTTGCTTGTGTTCGAGGGCCTTGAGGGCGCGGTCAAAGGTTGTGGTTGCGGCCGTGGCCGGCAAAGTGGCCACAAGAAGCATGATCAGCAGGGGCAGGCGTAGCTTCATGTTTCTCCGTTCCGTTGAGGGCTGCGTACTCAAGCAGCATAGGTGATTGCGCAGGCCATGGCCGAGGCATCGCAACCACCGGGCTAAAGCCGTACAATGCCACGATTTGTTCAGGGCGGATAGAAGCCGCCGGTAAGAAGGGGTGTAAATGGCACTGCTGCGTTTTGACAAGGTTTCCATGGCATTCGGCGATCGTCCGCTGCTCGATCAGGTAGATCTTCTGATCGAGTCCGGTGAACGGGTCTGTCTGATCGGCCGTAACGGTGCCGGCAAATCGACCCTGCTGAAGCTGGTGGCGGGTCTGCACAAGCCCGACAGTGGCGAGATTCGCCTGCGTTCCGGCGCGCGTGTCGGCATCTTGCATCAGGACTTGCCGGTTGCCGATGAGCAGACGGTCTATGACATGGTGGCCGGGGGGCTGGCCAAGGCCGGCGCGCTGCTGCAGCAGTACCATCATCTGGCTCAGTCCATCCAGACCGATGATGATCTCAAGCGCCTTGAGCGGGTGCAGCAGGAACTTGAGGCGATCGATGGCTGGCAGCTCGGACAGAAGGTCGAACAGATGATCGACCGTCTGCAACTGCCTGCAGACAAACTGATGAAAGAGCTCTCCGGTGGCTGGCGCCGCCGTGTCGAACTGGCGCGGGCGCTGGTCAATGAGCCTGATCTGCTGCTGTTGGATGAGCCGACCAACCACCTGGATATCCTGACCATCCGCTGGCTCGAACAGCAGCTTCTGGATTTTCGGGGGGCGCTGCTCTTTATCACCCACGATCGTCACTTCCTGCAGTCGCTGGCTACCCGCATTCTCGAGCTGGATCGGGGGGAGATCTACAGCTGGCAGGGCGATTATGCCAGTTACCTCGATGACCGCGATCATCGGCTTGAGGTCGAGCAGGCGCAAAATGCCGAGTTCGACAAGAAGCTGGCGCAGGAGGAAGTGTGGATCCGTCAGGGGATCAAGGCGCGCCGTACCCGTAACGAGGGGCGGGTTCGCGCACTGAAAAAACTGCGTGCCGAGCGCAAGGAACGCCGTGAGCTGCAGGGGCAGGCGTCGTTCAGCCTGGATGAGGCCGCACGTTCGGGCAAGCTGGTGCTTGAAGCACGCAAGCTGTGCAAGCAGTTTGCCGGTCAGCCGGTGGTCGATCAGTTTTCACTGAATCTGATGCGCGGCGACAAGGTGGGGCTGATCGGGGCCAACGGTGTGGGCAAGAGTACGTTGCTCAAGCTGCTGCTCGGCCAGCTGGAACCGGACAGCGGTTCGCTGCGTGTGGGCACCAAGATCGAGGTGGCTTACTTCGACCAGCTGCGCGCTCAGCTCGATCCTGAAAAGAGTGTGATCGACAACGTCTCCGAAGGGCGTCAGAGCATCCAGATCAATGGCCAGCAGAAACATATCATCAGTTACCTGCAGGATTTTCTGTTTACCCCAGAGCGTGCCCGTACGCCGGTAAAGGCGTTGTCCGGCGGTGAGCGCAACCGACTGCTGCTGGCGCGGCTTTTCTCCAAGCCGGCGAATGTGCTGGTGCTGGATGAGCCGACCAACGACCTCGATGTAGAAACACTGGAGCTGCTTGAAAACATTCTGATGGAATTTAGCGGCACTGTGCTCCTGGTCAGCCACGATCGCGCCTTCCTTGACAATGTGGTCAGCAGCTCACTGGTCTTTTATGGCGAGGGGCGCATCGAAGAATACGTCGGTGGCTTTGAAGACTGGCTGCGACAGGGCGGCAGTCTGGATGATCTGCAGCAGGAACAGCGGGCTAAAGAGAAAAAACTGGATAAAGTTTCGGTCAAATCACAGAAGCCAGAAAAAGCGCCCAAAAAACAAAATAAATTGAGCTATAAACTACAGCGCGAGCTTGAACAGCTGCCTGCCGAGATCGAGGCGCTGGAAGCCGAGCAGCAAACGCTTGAAGCTCAGACCATGGAGGCCGACTTCTTTGCCCAGGGCAATGACGTGACCGCCCCGGTACTGGCGCGTCTAAGCGAGCTTGCTCAACTGCTGGATGAAAAAATGGAACGCTGGGCCGAGCTTGAATCGTTACAGGCCGGCGAATAACCTGCCTTGCTGCAGATGGAATCGAAGCATGCCGATTGAATACCATTTCGAGTTTGAACAGGGTGAGCCGCTGCATTACAGCATTGATGTCGATCGTGCACCCAGTCAGCCGCGAGGGGACGCTGCCGCCTGGACGGCGCTGGAATTTAACCAGTGCAGCAACTGTCCGCTGAGCAAGCAACAACATGCCTGTTGCCCCGCAGCGCAGGATCTGCAGCCGATTATTCAGGATTTCTGTGATCATCCGTCTCTGCAGAAGGCCAGGGTCCGGGTGGCGACGCCGGAACGTGAATATGAAAAGCTGACCGGTCTGGAAGAAGGTGTGCGTGCCCTGATGGGGGTGGTGATGGCCTCCAGTGGCTGCCCGATTCTGCGTCAGCTCAAGCCGATGGCTCGCCATCATCTGCCGTTTGCCAGCTCCGATGAATTCATGCTGCGCTCGATCAGTACCTATCTGCTTGAGCAGCTGTTTCGCCATCGTGAGGGGCAGGTAGCCGACTGGAATCTCGAGGGGCTGAAAAAACGCCATGCCGATCTGCAGCTGGTCAATCAGGCGCTCTGGCACAGGCTATACAGCGCCTGCAGTGGTGAGTCCAACCACAAGGCGTTGTTGAGCTTCTTTTCGCTCGCCTCGAAAATCAGCGGCACGCTCGATCACGAGCTCGAGCGGCTCAAGCGGGATTTTCTCTAGCCATAAAAAAAGCGCCTCAAGGCGCTTTTTTTATGCGGGTAGGGGTCAGTCACGACCGACGCGCACCGCCAGCACGTCACAGCGAGCGCCGTGCAGAATGCTGGTAGAGGTTGAGCCGAGGATCAGTGACAGACCGTGACGGCCATGGCTACCGACGACGATCAGGTCGGCATCCTTTTCGTTGGCCAGGCGATGCACTTCACGCTCGGGAATGCCGTAGATCACCAGCTGGTCCGCTTCGTTACAGCCGCAGCTGATCTTGTTGGCCAGGTTTTTCACGCGCTCACGCGCCTGCTCGGCGATTTCGTCCTGCAGGCTGTTGAGGTCGAGCGGGATGTCGCTGCCGTAGGCCACGCTCAGCGGCTCGACGACGTGCACGACGGTCAGCTTGGCTCCATGGCGATCGGCAATCGAGCAGGCTTTTTCGAGCACGATATCGGCGTCTTCAGACAGGTCGACGGCGCACAGAATATGTTTGTACAGGCTCATGGTGTTCTCCTTAAATCCTCGGAGCTGCTGAATCCTCACCTTTTACAAGGTGCTGTAGGTAGAATACCCCCACTGTACGCTGTAGTTAAACCAAAGGGTAAAAATAAATGACATGGCTCATCATTGTGCTGGCGTTGATGCTGGTGATCAGTCCGCTGGTCAGCAGCCTGCCCAACAAGCGCCAGCGTACCATCGGCGCCTTGCGGCAACGGGCGCTGATCCGCGGATTTCGTGTCGAGCGGATCGACGAGGCGGGCCGGGTCATGGCGGGATACCGCTGGACGCGCGAGCGTCCTGCACGCGATCCGGCGTTCAGTCGCGATCTTGATCGGACTACGGATCCTGAACTTTTTGCCGATCTGCCGGCGGGGGTCGAACGCATCGAGCTGCGCCAGGGCAGTATGCGGGTGGTCTGGGATGAAGAGGGTAGCGAGGCCGATATCGAACGCCTGGGCACGCTGATGCAGGAGCTTTATCGCGTCTATCCATAAGCGAGGCCGTCTGCATCAGGTCTAAGCTATAGGCAAATGGCTGTCAGCGAAGGACCGGATGATGATCTATCAGGGCCAGAATCTCAGGGTGGAACGCTTGGCGGATGATCTTGCCGAGCTCTGTTTTGATCTTCCGGGGAGCCGCGTCAACACGCTCGGCAAGTCGGTACTGCTCGAGTTCGAGCAGGCGCTCAGTGCGCTCGAAGGTGTGCAGGCGCCGATTCGGGGGCTGATGCTCACCAGTGCCAAGGAGCAGTTTGTCGTCGGTGCCGATATCACCGAATTCAGCACGGCCTTTGCCGAGCCCGAGGCAGCCCTGCTGGCTTGGCTGGCGCAGGTCAATGCGATGTTTACCCGTCTTGAGCAAGTACCGTATCCGACTCTGGCGGCGATACAGGGGGTTGCACTGGGGGGCGGTCTGGAACTCTGCCTGGCCTGCGATTTTCGCCTGTTGGGTACATCGGCCCGGATCGGCCTGCCCGAGGTCAAGCTCGGTTTGATGCCCGGCTTTGGTGGCACGGTGCGCCTGCCACGCCTGATCGGCGCCGACAATGCCATCGAGTGGATCTGCAGTGGCCGCGAGGCGGATGCACTGAAGGCGTTGCGTGTCGGTGCGGCTGATGCCGTGGTCAGCGAGGATGACCTGCATGAACAGGCGCGTGCGCTGTTGCTCAGGGCGGCTGAGGGCGAGATCGATTTTCATGCGCGCCGTGCGACCAAGGGGGCGCCGCTGCATCTGCCAGCGATGGAGTCGCTGCTGGTGTTTGAAAGCGCCAGAGCACAGGTCAAGCAGCAGGCGGGGGCCCATTACCCGGCGCCGCTGGCGGCGCTTAGACAGATCCAAAAAGGTGCCGGAAAAACGGCCGAGCGGGCGCTCGAAGCCGAGGCCAGCGCGTTTGTGGCTCTGGCGAAGACGCCGGTAGCCCGCGAGCTGATCGGGCTCTTTCTGGCGGACCAGAAACTCAAGCGCGAGGCGCGATCGGTAGCGGGCTGGGCGCCGCAGCGTGCAGGAGTGCTGGGTGCCGGCATCATGGGCGGCGGCATCGCACACCAGTTTGCCGTGCGCGGTGTGCCGGTTGTGGTACGTGATATTCGCCTTGAAGCCCTCGATCTTGCGCGGACACATTGTGCTGAACTGCTGCAGAGCCCGTTGCAAAAACGCCGTATTGCGCCTTCTGAGTTTGCGGCGACCCTCAATCGTATTCAGGCTACCTCGGCTGTGGATGATCTGGCCGGGGTTGATCTGGTGGTAGAAGCAGTGGTCGAACGGCTGGATATCAAGCAGCAGGTGCTGGCCGAGATCGAAGGCGTCGTCGGTCCGGATACGGTGTTGACCAGTAACACCTCGACGCTTTCGGTTGACCAGATGGCGTCGGCTTTGCAGCATCCGGAACGGTTTTGTGGCATGCATTTTTTCAACCCGGTACATCGGATGCCGCTGGTCGAGGTGATTCGCGGGCGCCACAGCTCTGATCGCTGCATTGAACAGGTCGTCGGTGCTGCGCGGGCACTGGGCAAGATTCCGGTGGTGGTCAACGATGGCCCGGGTTTTCTCGTCAATCGTGTGCTTTTTCCCTATCTGCGCGCCTTTTTCCAGTTGCTTGATGAAGGTGTTGCGCCAGCGCGCATCGATCAGTGCATGACGGCGTTTGGCTGGCCTATGGGGCCGGCCACATTGCTTGACGTGGTTGGTCTTGATACGGCGCAGCACGCTCAGCACGTGATGGCACAGGGATTTCCCGAACGCATGCAGGTGCCAGAGGGTAATCTGCTGGAACGGATGGTCCGTGCAGGCTGGCTGGGTGAGAAAAGCGGCTGCGGTTTTTACCTTCATGCGCCTGGACAGAAGGCTGCGCAGTCAAATGTCGAGCTTGGCCATATGCTTGCTCATGCAGCGATAAACCCCGAGCCTGATGATGAAGAAATAGCCCAACGTCTGATGCTGGCGCTCTGTTTTGAAGCCGTCCGATGTCTTGAAGAGGGGGTGGCAGAAAGCCCTGAAGCGATCGATCTGGCCCTTGTCTACGGTATCGGTTTCCCGCCATTTCTGGGCGGCGCGCTGCGTTATCTCGATGCCCTTGGGCTTGCCGCCGTCTGCCGTCTGGCCGAGCGTTACCGGCATCTTGGCATGGCCTACCAGCCGCCGGCGCTGTTGCTGCAGCGGGCGGGTGATGCGACAGCGTTTTATCCTGCAGCTCAATGCCAGGGGAGGGCTAGAAGATGAACTATGAGGACCGTGATGCGCTGATTGTGGATTATCTGCGTACCCCCATGGGCCGCTCTAAGGGCGGCATCTTTCGTCATCGTCGGGCTGATGATCTGTCGGCTGCGCTTATCGACGGGTTGCTCGCGCGCCAGCCGGCACTGGATCCGGCCGCGTTCGACGATCTCATCTGGGGCTGCGTGAACCAGACCCTCGAGCAGGGCTGGAACATCGCCCGGATGGCGTTGCTGCTCAGTGATCTGCCGCGCACGGTGCCGGCGCAGACGGTGAGTCGTCTGTGCGGCTCTTCGATGAGTGCGCTGCACCTTGCTGCACAGGGCATCATGTCCGGGTGCGGTGATCAGTATCTGATCGGCGGGGTCGAGCACATGGGGCATCTGGATATGATGCACGGGGTTGATCCGAACCCGCGTCTATCGCTTCAGGTAGCGCGGGCTTCGGGGATGATGGGTGTGACCGCCGAGCTTCTGGCCAAGTTGCACGGCATCGAACGGCAGGCACAGGATCGCTTTGCCTTCCGTTCGCATCAGCGTGCGGCGGCGGCCCAGCGCTCGGGGCTCTTCAGTGATGAAATTCTGCCTGTCGAAGGGCATGATGGCGCGGGCAATCTGGTGCGCTGTTGCGATGATGAGACGATTCGTCACGACACCGATCTTGAGGTGATGGCCACACTCAAACCGGTATTCAGTCCCCAGGGCACCGTGACGGCGGCCAACGCCTCACAGATCAGCGATGGGGCATCGGCGATGCTGGTGCTCTCCGGGCGGCGTGCGCGCGAGCTGGGGCTGCATCCGTTGGGAAAAATTCGGGCGATGGCGGTGGTCGGAGTCGATCCGGCCATTATGGGTTACGGTCCGGTACCGGCAACCGAGCGGGCCCTCAGACAGGCTGGTTTATCGCTCTCCGATATCGATCTGATCGAGTTGAACGAGGCTTTTGCAGCCCAGGCACTGGCCGTGCTGAAGGGGCTCAAGCTCCTTGATCAGGTCGAGGAAAAGGTCAATGTACGGGGCGGGGCGATTGCGTTGGGTCATCCCTTCGGTTGCTCTGGGGCCCGTATTACCGGTACGCTCTTGCGCCAGCTGCATGAGCGTGACCTGCAGTTTGGCCTTGCTACCATGTGTATCGGTCTGGGGCAGGGAATTGCAACAGTGGTCGAACGGCTTTAGTTATACCGAAAGAATT
This sequence comes from uncultured Pseudomonadales bacterium, assembly GCA_964461355.1. Lineage (GTDB taxonomy): Bacteria > Pseudomonadota > Gammaproteobacteria > Pseudomonadales > CAYWUD01 > CAYWUD01. The sequence continues at coordinate 9,132 of CAYWUD010000072.1, forward strand.
GAAGGATTTGCTGTGGATCGTAACAAACGGCTAACGTCCGGT
>CAYWUD010000073.1:0-9155 GCA_964461355.1 uncultured Pseudomonadales bacterium
GCCTCTGATCGCTACACTCACATGACGGGGCGCCGGCCTGCCGGCGCCCACTGCCACCCAATTCAAGGTAACCCGCATGAACACCCCCGCAAACTTTAGCGATTACAAGGTCGCAGACATCAGCCTGGCCGACTGGGGCCGCCGCGAAATCATCATCGCCGAAAGCGAAATGCCGGCGCTGATGGCAATTCGCGCCAAGTACCGTGACAGCCAGCCGCTGGCCGGCGCGAAGATCATGGGCTGCATCCACATGACCATCCAGACCGCCGTGCTGATCGAGACCCTGGTCGAACTGGGTGCCGAAGTACGCTGGAGCTCCTGCAACATCTTCTCAACCCAGGACCACGCGGCAGCCGCGATCGCCGCCGCCGGCATCCCGGTATTTGCCTGGAAAGGTGAAACCGAAGAGGAGTTCTGGTGGTGCATCGAAGAAACCATCAACAAGGATGGTGCGGTCTGGGACGCCAACATGGTACTGGATGACGGCGGCGATCTGACCTGGCTGCTGCACGACAAGTACCCGCAGCTGCTCGATCAGATTCACGGTATCAGTGAAGAAACCACCACCGGTGTGCACCGTCTGCTGGAGATGCTGGAACAGGGCACCCTGAAGGTACCGGCGATCAACGTCAACGACGCCATCACCAAGAGCAAGAACGACAACAAGTACGGCTGCCGCCACAGCCTGAACGACGCCATCAAGCGCGGCACCGATCACCTGCTGTCCGGTAAAAAGGCTCTGGTTATCGGTTATGGCGACGTGGGCAAGGGCTCTGCGGCCTCACTGCGTCAGGAAGGGATGATCGTACGCGTCTCCGAGATCGACCCGATCTGCGCCATGCAGGCCTGCATGGACGGCTATGAAGTCGTCTCTCCGTACCTCAACGGTATCAACGACGGCACCCCCTACTGCGTCAACCACGCCCTGCTGTGCACCACCGACCTGCTGGTCACCACCACCGGCAACAAGCACGTTTGCGACGCCAACATGCTCAAGGCGCTGAAGAACGGCTGTGTGGTCTGCAACATCGGCCACTTCGATACCGAAATCGATACCGCGTTCATGCGCGAAAACTGGGAGTGGGAAGAGATCAAGCCGCAGGTACACAAGGTCTACCGCAACAAGGCCAAGGGCGATCACCTGCTGCTGCTCTCCGAAGGGCGTCTGGTCAACCTGGGTAACGCAACCGGCCACCCGAGCCGCATCATGGATGGCTCCTTCGCCAACCAGGTACTGGCGCAGATCCACCTGTATCAGGACGGCTTTGCCAACCTGCCGGCAGCCGAAAAGGCGGCCAACCTGTACGTGAAGGTGCTGCCCAAGCAGCTCGACGAAGAAGTGGCACGCTACATGGTCGAAGGCTTCGGTGGTGTGATCACCCAGCTGACCGACGAGCAGGCGGACTACATCCACGTACCGGTTGCCGGTCCGTTCAAGTCCGACGATTACAAGTACTGAGGGCAACGAGGCCCCGGCTCGCTCCGGGGCCCGCATAAGTGCGGGCCAAAGCCCGCCTTCTTTCGGTAGCACAAGGCAAGGAACCCATCGATGAGCGGTACCCAAAAGCATTTCAGCTTTGAGTTTTTCCCCACCAAGACCGAGGCGGGCGCCGAAAAACTCAAGGCCACTGCCAGCCTGCTGGCGAATTACCAGCCGAATTTCTTCTCCGTGACCTACGGTGCCGGCGGCTCCACCCGTGATCGCACCGTCGATACCGTGCTCGAGCTCAAGCAGGTTACCGGTATCGATACGGCGCCGCACCTTTCCTGCGTCGGCGACAGCAAGGCGCAACTGCGCGAACTGCTGCACCGCTATCAGGCCGAAGGCGTCAACCGGATTGTCGCCCTGCGCGGCGATCTGCCGTCAGGTATGGGGCTGGCCGCCGGCGAACTCAACTACGCCAACGAACTGGTGGCCTTTATCCGCGAGGAAACCGGCGATCACTTCCAGCTCGAAGTCGCAGCCTATCCGGAAACCCATCCGCAGGCGCGCAACTTCGAAACCGACCTGCTGAACTTCAAGCGCAAGGTTGATGCCGGAGCCAACAGCGCCATCACCCAGTATTTCTTCAGCGCCGACAGCTACTTCTACTTTGTGGATCGCTGCCGCAAACTCGGCATCGAGATTCCGATCATTCCGGGTATCATGCCGATCACCAACTACAGCAAGCTGGCCCGTTTCTCCGACGCCTGTGGCGCGGAAATTCCGCGCTGGATTCGCAAACAGCTCGAAGCCTTCGGCGATGACCTGACCAGCATTCAGCAGTTCGGTGAAGAGGTCATCAGCACCATGTGCCAGCAGCTGCTCGACGGCGGCGCTCCGGGGCTGCACTTCTACACCCTGAACCAGGCCGAACCGTCACTGGCGATCTGGAATAACCTGAACCTGTCCCAATACCAGTAAACCGCGATGCGTAACCCCAGAATCTACTGTGACCTGCCGCTCGACGGCCAGAGCCTGATTGAACTGCCGCCGCAGGCCACCCAGCACGTGGCCAAGGTGCTGCGCATGCAGGCGGGCGATCCGCTGCGCCTGTTCAACGGACAGGGCGGCGAATGGCAGGCACGTATCGCCGAACTGGGCAAAAAGCAGGTAAGCGTAGAACTGCTCGAGTTTCGCGCCGACGATCGCCAGTCACCGCTGCGTACCGAACTCGGACAGGTACTGTCTCGCGGCGAGCGTATGGATTACGCGATCCAGAAGGCAACCGAGATGGGTGTCAGTGCGATCACCCCGCTGCTCTCGGAACGCTGCGAGGTGAAACTCAAGGGTGAACGACTGGACAAGCGCCTGGAGCATTGGCGTCAGATCGCGATCAGCGCCTGCGAGCAGTGCGGGCGCAACCGACTTCCGGACATTCTGCCCCCCCAGTCGGTCGCCGAATGGTCCGCGACCCGCACCACCGAACTCGCTCTGGTACTGCACCACCGTACCGCTCAGCGTCTCGAGGAACTGGCACCGCCGACATCGGTTGCTCTGCTGATCGGCCCCGAAGGAGGGCTGACGGCGGAGGAGATCGCCACGGCCGAAGCCAACGGCTTTCGCCCGGTGGCTCTGGGCCCGCGCGTACTGCGCACGGAAACAGCACCGATCGCGGCGCTGTCTCTGCTGCAGTATTTCTGGGGCGACTACTGAAGAAACCGAAAAAGGAGCCAATAGGCTCCTTTTTTCATAACTGTATCGCTTACGAGGACTCCTCAGTCGATACAACCGCTTTCGAGGAGCAACCGCTCGAGCAGATCCAGATCGGGGATCACGGCCTCTTCACCGCTGGCCTGTACCCGCATCTTTTCCAGAGTCCCCTGATGCCCGCTCAGCGGCACCAGCTCACGCGGACTGAGACGAATCGAGCGCGGAATCCCCTGCACCAGCAGGCCGATAAACGGCAGCCGGGCATCCCCTCCGATGCCGTTGAGAATCACCACCCGCTCCTGCGCCGAACCGCTGCTGCTGTCGCCCTGCTCGCCATTGCAGCGCTCGAAGGAAACCAGCGGCAGCGTCTGCTCACGCCAGCGAAACTGACCCAGCAGCCAGTCCGGCGCCTGCTCCAGCGGGACCGGCGGCTGCCAGGCCACGAGTTCGGCGACCGATACGTTGGGCAACAGCAGCTGTTTGCCCTGCAGGGGGATCAACAGCCCGGAAAGTGCTTCGGGCTTGTGATTAATCTGTTGTGCCATCGTGTTTCAACTCATCTATCCGGGCGCCGCGAAGGCGCACATCGTCCGCAATCCAGGCCACCAGCCGACGCGCCAGCTCTTCAGGCGCACCCGTAAAACGCGCGCACCCGGCCTGTCGAATGGCTTCGGGCATAGTGCTGTTGACGCAGCTCTCGGCACTCTGGGTCCAGACCGGGAGTCCACGGGCCACATAAGCGGCCGCTGCACGTGTACCGTCTTCGCCCATGCCGCTGAAAACCAGCGCACCGCTGCCCTGCCCAAAACGCGCCAGCAGGTTGTCCATGACATGATCAATGCTCGGCTGATAGGCGCCCTGCCAGGGTGTGCCACAGTATTCCAGAGTTGCCGATTCGCTGAAGCGAACCTCCTCGTCCACCGGCAGGATCATCACCTCACCATAACGCAACCGGGCACCGGGTTCAGCCACCCGTACCCGAAGCCGGGCAAACCGGTTAAGCCCTTTGGCCAGCACTTCGCCATGGCCCGGATCGATATGCTGGGCATACACGAAGGCCACCGGCAACCCTGCCGGCAATGCCGCCAGAAAAGCGCGCACCGCTACCGGGCCACCCATTGACGCGCCCAGTACCCAGACGCGCTCGGGCACCTGATCGAGCGGCTCACGACGGCACACCGGGGGCAGTTCCAGCGGCGGCGGCTCACAGGGCTGATCCGGATTGTCGAAGCCGGTGCTGGGAGTAATCCCTTCCAGTTTGCGCTGAAGTTTACGCAGCCAGCGCGCGCATTCCTCGGAACCGCGCTCGGGAATCTGGCCGCCGCCGAACAACACCGGTACCGGTACCTGATCGAGCAGCTGCTCGATCAGATGCTCGGCACGATCCAGATCGGCGAGTTCCACCAGCCAGACATCCACGGTACGGGTCAGCAGTTCGGCATCAAAGCGCTGCGGCGTGATATTGACCAGCACCCGGTGTCCCTGAGCCTCCAGTTCGCTGCGCAGCAGATGCTGCTGCAACGGACTGTCGGCAATCAGGGCGATATTGAGCGGCTGAACCGCCTTAGCCATCCGCGTGAACCAGACGTTCCAGCGTGGCCAGCAGTTCGGCTTCCTGGAACGGCTTACCCATATATTCGTTGACGCCGATCGCCATCGCCCGCTCGCGGTGCTTCTCGCCGGTGCGCGACGTGATCATGATGATCGGCACGTTCCGCAGGCCCTCATCGTTGCGCACGAAGGTCGCAACCTCAAAGCCATCCATCCGCGGCATCTCGATATCGAGCAGCATCGCATCCGGCCGGTTCTCCTGCAGCAGCGCCACGGCATCCACCCCGTCCTTGGCGGTCAGAACCTCGAAGCCGTTACGCTCGAGCAGACGGCTGGTCACCTTACGCACGGTAACCGAGTCATCGACCACCATCACCAGCGGCTGTTCGCGCTGCGCCGTCGCCGGCAGGGCTGCGGCGGCTTCCTGCTCCGGCTGCGGCAGGCTGCGCTGCGCGTAGGCCGCACGGATCATCGCCACCAGATCCAGAATAACCACCACGCGTCCGTCACCCAGAATGGTGGCGCCGCTGATGCCGGTCACACTGCCAAACTGGGCGCCCAGGCTTTTCACCACGATTTCACGGCTACCGGCCAGGGTATCGACTTCCAGCGCCACGGCGTGGTCGGCCCCGCGGGCCAGCACCACCGGCACCGGCGCGCCTCCCAGAGAGGCGGTGCGCTTGCGGTTATGCAGCAGCTCACCGAGATAACGCAACTCGTAGTCCTGACCCGCGTAGGAGAACGGGTGCTCCGGATTTTCGTAGTAACTTTCCAGCTCATAGGGGCTGACCCGCACGATACCTTCGATGGTATTGAGCGGAATCGCGTACAGGTCATCACCGAGGTACACCATCAGGGCCCGGTTGACCGATACGGTAAAGGGCAGGCGCACCTCGAAGCGGGTGCCCTGACCGGGTTCGGAGTGGATCGACATGCTGCCGCCGAGCTGCTTGATCTCGGCGCTGACCACGTCCATCCCCACGCCACGCCCGGAAATCTGGGTCACCTGGCTGGCGGTACTGAAGCCCGCGTTCATGATGAACTGGGTAATTTCGTGATCGGTAAGGTCGGCATTCGGGGCGATCAGTCCCCGCTCGATCGCCTTCGCCCGTACCGCCTCGACGTTGATACCGGCGCCGTCATCGGACAGCTCGAGCACGATATCGCCACCCTCGCGGCGAAGATCCAGCTGGATCTTGCCGACCGGCGCCTTGCCGGCAGCCTGGCGCACCTCGACGCGGTCTTCGATACCGTGGTCAACCGCGTTACGCAGCATATGCTCCAGCGGCGCGACCATCCGTTCAAGCACGGTACGGTCCATCTCCCCTTCGGCATTGTTGACCAGGAATTCGACCTGCTTGCCCAGTTCTCCGGAAACCTGGCGTACGATGCGGCGAAGACGCGGCAACAGGCGGCTGAACGGCACCATGCGGGTGCGCATCAGCCCTTCCTGCAGTTCGGAGTTGACGCGTGACTGCTGCAGCAACAGAGTTTCGGCATCACGGGTCTTTTCGCTCAGACCCTGCTTGAGATCGAGCAAGTCGGTTGCCGACTCGACCAGTGAACGCGACAGCTGGGTCAGCTCAGAATACTGGTCCATCTCCAGCGGGTCGAAGTCCGGGTTGGCCCCGTGCTCAGCCTCGTACTTGGAGAGAATCTGGGCCTGGGTTTCGATATCCAGACGGCGCAACTGCTCACGCAGACGGTCGATGGTGGCGTGCATCTCCTCGAGGGTGAAGCCGAAGTCGGACACCTGCTGTTCCACCCGGCCACGGGTAATGGAAGTTTCACCAGCCAGGTTAACCAGCGATTCAAGCAGTTCTGCCGGGACCCGCACCATCTCCTGCGGGCCTTTCTGCCGGGCCAGTTTCTGCTGCTGCGCCTGCCACTGGTTGTAGCTCGGCGCCTGCGCTTCAAGCATGCCGGCGGTGACGGCATTCAGCGGTACCGGCGGCTGAGTTTCCGCCTGCACGATTTCAGCACCAAATTCGGCTGTGCTGACCGCTGCGACCATCGCCGCTTCGGCGGCGTCTCGGGCGCCCTTGAAATAACCGAGCACCTGATCCACCTGGGCGATCAGACGATCCTGATACCCAAGCAGCGAAACAAAGAAGTGGTTATCGAACTGGCCAAGGTTACGCCCCTGACCGATATGCTGTTCATAATCGTGGCTGAGATCCCCCAATGCGGCCAGACCGGCCAGACGCGCCCCGCCCTTGAGGGTATGCAGCAGACGCATCAGCGCGTCGGGATACTGGGCCGTGTCGGGTTCGCGACGCCAGCTGTGCAGGTTCTGGTCGATCTGTTCGACCAGCTCACTGGCCTCATCGACAAAGATTTCCAGAATATCGCGATCAGCAGTCTGCAGCTGTTCATCGAGCGCGGCACTGGCCGGCTGCTCGGCAGTCGCCACTATCGACGCCACCGGCTCGACCCGAGCCTCTGCTGTGGCACGCTCTTGGGCCGGTTCTGCGTCAACAGGCTCAACCGGAGCCGCCTCGGCAACGGGTTCCTCAACCGCCGCAACGGGTGCATTCTGCGCCACACTGCCCTGCCAGCTCGGAACGCCCGCATCGGGCGCCTTGCGAAACAGTGCTATCGCCTCCTGCAGCGCGGTTGCCGGCGTACAGGGGCGACCCGCCTTGAGGTCGTCGACCATATCTGCAAGACGATCGTGACAGGCCAGCAGCAGATCAAAGAGCGCCGGTTGTGCTGTGTAACGGCCATCACCGATCCCTTCGTACAGGAATTCGAGCTCATGGCTCAGATCACCGATGGCCGCGATCTCGGCCATGCGCGCACCGCCCTTGAGGGTGTGCAGTTCACGCTGCAACCCCTGCAGGGGTGAGAGGTCATCGGGTTGATCGAGCCACTGCTGCAGCCCCTGTCCGGCACTGTCGAGAATATCCTCGGCTTCCTCGAGGAAGATCTCCACCAGCTCGGGATCAAGCTCCGGCTCTTCTGCGGCTGCGGGTGGTACATCAGCCACACTCGATGTCATTGCCGCTTCGGACTCGGACTCGTGATTTTCGTCTGATTCGGCTTCTGCACCCAGCGCAAACTGAGTCTGCATCTCTTCAAGCGGCTCAACCTGATCGAGCAGAATCTCTTCCTGCTCCAGACCGGGCTCCAGCGCCTGAATCTGCATCATCAGAGCCGTGGCAGGTACCAGCGTCTGCTGCGCGGCGACCTGATCCATCATCGCCACCAGCTGCTCGTGACCGGCGGCCATCAGGTCGAGAAACGCTGCGCCCGGCTCAAGAGCACCGGACAGCACCTGCTGATAGGCCGCACTCATCACCTCGGCCAGCATGCTGATCGGTTGCAGATCGGCGAGCATCGCTCCGCGCGCAACCGTATCGAGTTCGGCCTGCAGGCTCAGCAGCGGATCCAGACTGTCGGGCTGCTGACGCCAGTCGGCCAGCAGGTCACTGGCTTCAAGCAGCAGTTCCATACCCTCGGCAAGGAAGATCGATACCTGCTGGGGACTCGGACGCAGTTCTTCCTGATCCGGGCGCGCACTCTGCAGCCGCTCACGGGTCAGCTGATCCAGCGCATCAAGATAATCGTCTACATCTTCAAGACTGACCGGCTGACCGGCTGCCATCTGGGCAACACCACCGGCAATCAGCGTATGACCCCGTTGTAAAAGGTCAATTACCGCTGTGTCGGCTTCAATCTGGTGCGCCCGGAATTCCTTGATCATTTTCTCAAGCGGCGTGCCCACTTCGGCGATCGGTGTAATACCCGCCATATGCGCACTACCTTTGAGGGTATGCAGGGCACGCTGAAGTTCATCGCTGATCTTCAGCGGCAGGCCACCACGTTCCTGCCAGCTCTGGATAAACGCGGCCACGACCTGAAGGTGCCCCTGGGCCTCCTGGCGGAAAATCTCCAGCAGAACCGGGTCAATCTCTTCCTCGTCTTCACTCTCGGCCGCGGCCAACACCCGCTCAGCATCGGCCGACTCGGTCTGCAGAGCATCGACACAGAGGCTGGCTGTTTCTTCATCGAGCTCGAACTCGGCCTCGGCAACAGGAGACTCATCGGCCACATCTACCGAGTCAGGCGCAGGTTCAGCAACCGGCTCCTCAATGATTTCGCTGACCGGCTCAAATTCGACGTCATCTTCGGCCACAATCCAGGGGTCAAAAACTGCGGGTGCGTCCTGATCCTCGATCGATCCGGCGGCTTCTGCAGAGACACTTTCCGGCTGCTCGTCACCGTCTTCTGCTTCTTCAAAGATCGGCACTTCATACAGCAACAGATCTTCATCAACCCCGTCATCGGCCGGCTCTTCAGTCAGGGTTTCTGCGACGGCAACATCCTGCGCGTCCTCGGAGAGCAGCATTTCGTCGAGCGACCATGCCTCATCTTCCCCCGCTTCGGACACAGCCGCGTCATGACCGTCATCCACAGGCTGTTCTGCGGACTCTGAATCAATCTCAATCGGGTCCTGCTCGGAACACTC
>CAYWUD010000074.1:0-9102 GCA_964461355.1 uncultured Pseudomonadales bacterium
GCATCTGCTGGAATTCGAGCTGACCGAAACCGCCATGATGAGCGACCCTGACGGCTATATCGAAAAATTCAACGCCTTCAAACAGCTCGGTATTCAGCTGGCCATCGATGATTTTGGCACCGCCTACTCGTCACTGGCCTATCTCAGCCAGCTGCCCGTCGATACCCTGAAGATCGACAAGCGCTTTGTCGATCAGTGCGCCACCCGGCACGAAGACCGCATGATCGTGCGCACCATTGTCCAGCTCAGCCAGAACCTCGGACTGACCACCGTGGCCGAGGGGGTCGAAGATGAGTCGCAAAAAGCGGTACTGCTCGCCGAGGGGGCCGATCTCTTTCAGGGCTATCTGCACTCCCAGCCGATGCGGGCAGAAACGCTGATCAAGTGGCTGGAATAGTCGCCCCAGAGGGACAAAAACGCCCAATATGGGCGTTTTGTGTAAGCATAATTTCTGCTCAGTTGTTCTTTTGGGTCGGCTTTACCCAGTTCATCTCTTCCAATGCTGCGACCAGCTCAGGCCTCATCACAAACTCATAATGCCCATCGAGCGTCGCTTCAGAAGCATCATTCCCGAAAGAGAGCGCCCAGAACCATATCGATTCGCCATTTCTTCGTGTCGGTGGCTGGTAGCCTAACTCCTGCGCCAGTTCATGCCCCAGCGCCCCATAGTGCAGGTTGACGGCTCTGTAATTCTCATACCCCACCTGTTCAGCGAGTCGTGTCGCGGTGATTGTATGATCCTGAGCCGCATACTGCGCCCGTAGCAGTTCTAGGTACCTAGTGTTACGTAACCGTTTATTGTCCCTAAGTTTCAGCAATGCCTGCTGATAACGTTCCTTGTTGGCAATCATGGTTCCTCCCAGGAAGTCAAAACTCTGCTATTGAAAATAGCCTGATCTCTTAGCCAGTACCGCTTTTCCGATGCATTCTGGTTTCGTGCAGACAGCACACTTAGCAGCGCGTGCCTTACCTTTACGCTCGCTCTGCCAGATCGGGCTCGTCGAGCTGCTGCAGTATCCAGGCCCGGGCGCGATCACGCAGTGCAACAGCAGCCTGCCAGTCAGCACCTGCAGGTTCGATCGGCGCGCCGAAGCGGATCACCACCCTGCCCCGCCGCGGAAAGAGCGAATTGCAGCGCAGGATCGAGCGGGTACCGCAGAGCGCAATCGGCACCACCAAAAGCCCGGCCGCAGCGGCGGCGGTAAAAGCCCCGAGATGAAAGGGGCGCAGTCCGGGCGTGCGCACCAGACCGCCTTCGGGGAAATAGAACAGCGCCTGATCGCCCTTGGCCTCTGCACTCAGACGCTCGGCATCCGCCACCCCCTGCTGCGGCTCGAAGCGCTCGACAAACTCGCAGCCGAGCCGGTGCAGAAAAAGCCGGGTAAACGGGTTCTTTAACAGCTCGGCCTTGGCGACAAAACGGCAGGGCTCGGGCAGTGCGATCAGCATCATCAGACCATCGAGGTAACTGGCGTGGTTGGCGACCAGAATAGCGCGCGGCCCATGAGCGTTCTGCTCGGCACCTTCAACCTGAACCGGCACCCGCCCAAGCCAGGCCAGCAGACGGCTGGCGCTGCGGGCGATACGCCAGCAACTGGGCCGATGCGGTATCAGCACACAGCCCAGCCATACCGGCGGCGCCAGCAGCAGAACCAGGACCCAGAGATAGGCCGCATAGCCGACATCGCGCAGATGCTGCCCGATTCGGCCCCGTTGCAGCTTCAGGCCCGCCAGCATCAGCCGCGCCAGCTGCAACCAGACCGCACGCTGGGGGGCATCGAGCTGACGGGTAAGGTAGAGCTCGCGGCAACTGCTGCGGCGGATCTTGCCGCTGGAGGTCTTGGGCAGGGTATGGGGCGGCACGATCACGGCATCATCCGCCGGCGCGCCCAAAAGATCGATCGCCCGATTGTTGATCGCACGGCGCAGCCGGCCCTGCGCCTCTGCGCCGGTCGTCCTGCTTTCGGCCAGAATCACCAGCTTTTCCGTACCGCGCGCCGGGTCCTCGACGGCAAAGGCGGCCACCGAACCCCTGCGCACCCCGTCGAGTTCATTGACCGCCTGCTCCAGTTCATAGGGATAGATATTGCGCCCGCCGCGGATGATCATGTCCTTGCTGCGCCCGGTGATAAAGAGCTCGCCCCCCACCAGATAGCCGCGGTCGCCGGTATCGAGCCAGTCGCCATCGAACAGCGCCCGGGTACGCTCGGGATCATTGAAATAGCCCGAGGTCGCCGAGGGTCCCTGAAACTCTACCCGCCCCTCGCGCCGGTCGGGCAGCTCGCGCCCGTGTTCATCGACAATGCGCAGCTGATGCCCCGCTAACGGATGGCCCAGACCGATCGTCTGCATCACCTCGAAGGCCTGATCCGCGCCATCCGCGACCGGTTCGGCGCGCCCGCACAGCACCATTGGCTCGCGCGCGATGGTATCGATCCGCGGTACGCGCCCGAGCGGCGGAAAAGCCAGCCCCACCGAAGATTCGGCCAGCCCGTAAACCGGCGCCATGCTTTCGGGGCGAAAACCGTAGCGGCCAAAGCGCTCGGCAAAACGCGCCAGCGTGCGCGGGCTCACCGGCTCGGCACCATTTAACGCCAGCCGCCAGCAGGAAAGATCGAGCCCCGCGAGCGCAGACTCATCGATCTTGTTCAGACAGAGCTCATAGGCAAAGTTGGGGGCCGGCGACAGGGTGCCACGATGGCGATGGATCGCCCACAGCCAGCGTTCGGGCCTGGCGAGAAACAGCAGCGGCGACATGATCACCAGCGGAATGGCGAAATAGAGGCTGCCGAACCAGGCCCCGATCAGCCCCATATCGTGGTAGACCGGCAGCCAGCTGACCATCACGTCGCGCGAATCGGCCTGCACCGCCTGGCCCATGGCGCGAATATTGGCCAGCAGATTGGCATGGCTCAGGGTCACCCCCTTGGGTACGCCGGTGCTGCCGGAGGTGTACTGCAGAAAGGCAATATCGTCGGCCGCGGCAAGGCCCACCGAGGGCGTGACCATGTCTTCGCTATCGACCTGCACCAGCTCACCCGGCAGCACAATCGCCTCGAGACTCGGTACCTGCAACCTGAGCAACTGCGATAGCGGCTTCGCCGGTGCCACCGTAACCAGCAGGCGAGCCCCGGCGTTACACAGAATCCTGGCGTGCCGGCTCAGGTGATCCTCGATCTGCGCGGCCCGAGCCGGCGGATAGATCGGCACCGGCACCGCCCGCGCCAGCAGGATGGCAAAAAAGAGATAGAAGTAGTCGCAGCTGGTCGGCAGCATCAGCGCCACACGATCGCCGGGCGCAATCCCGCGGCGGATCAGCCCCGCCGCCATCGCTCGGGCCCGATCATGGAGCTGCCGGTAACTGACCGCGACCACCCGCTCGGCGCTTTCATACACGTACAGGTGCGGGCGCTCGGGGTGCTGGCTCAGATGCCAGTCCAGTACCGCCGGCAGGGTTGTGGCCTGATCGGGCGTGGACGCCACCGGTTGCAGTGCAATAGCCCGGATCAGCGCACCGGAACGCTCGGCTGCCGGGGCGCCCCGAGCCTGCAGCACCCGATCGAGCAGATCCCGCGGGGTCTGGATCTCGGCCATGGTCTCGGTCGGCAGCGCCACGGCAAAGCGGGTTTCGGCACGCTGAATCAGTTCCGCCCGCGCCAGCGAATCAAGGCCGAGGTCGCGGTCAAAATCGCTGTCGATCTGCACCCGCGGCGCCTGTGCCCCGCCCCTGAGTTCACGACACAAGTCGGTAACAAGCTGCAGCAGCACCACAGCGGTCTGCTCCGGTGTCTGATCAGCGGTTTGTTCTGCTGGCGCCTGTGCCTCGGGCATCTCACCTGTACTCCCGGCCTGATGACCCTTGAGTATAGAGCGCCACAAAAAACGCCCGGGCCGGGCGTTCATCAGTGGGCTATGTTCGTAACCGGATCGGGAGACCGAGAGTCACTCAAGAGCGGTTCGCGCCCCACCGCACGCTCAAGGGGCGAAGCGGCCCGCCCCCTGAACATTCACCCTGCCCCGCAGCAGAGGAAGAGCCCCTACGGGCGCACGTTCAGCCTGTGCGGCCCGTACCGCGGCCAACCAACCGCCGGCTACCTTTTGAACTGTTCCCGGGCATTGTTGACGGCGGTTTTCAGCGATGACCAGGCAGACTCGGCTTCTTTCCTGGCGGCCTCCCACGCCTCTTCACGCGCCTGCTCAAGTTCGGCCAGCTTCACCTTGCCCTGTTCTATTCTGGGCTCCAGCGCCTGCATCTCCCGCTCCCAGACCTGCTGTGCCTGAGTGCCGGCCTCCGCCGCTCTGGCCCTGTAGACCTTGAGTTCAGCGTCCCACTCCTCCAGCTGCGCCTGCAGCTTCGCCTTATAGCGCGCCTGCTGCGTGATCCTCGCCTCGCGAAGATCGGCACTCACGGATTGCCAGGTGAACTCGACCTCCTCTTTCAGCGTTTCCCACTTCTCCTCGCTGGCTTCGGCAAGTGCCGCAAGCGTTGCCCGGCCCTGATCGATTTTCGCTTCCAGCGCGCTGAGCTCCTCGTTGAGTTTTTCCTGCGCCCTGGTACCGGCATCGACGGCCCTGGTGCGGTAGCCGTCCAGCTCAACACTCCAGGCGTCGAACTGCGCCTGCATCTTCTGCTGATAGTCGGCCCGACTGCCGGCCCTGATCCTGTCGAACGCCGCACTGAGCGAGGCCCAGCGCGGCTCCATATCCTGCTGGATGCGCGCCCAGGTTTCTTCCCCCGCCTGACTCAGTTCGCTCAGCGTTGCCCTGACCTCGGCAACTCTGGGCTCGAGCGCCTGCAGTTCTTCATGCAGCCAGGCCTGCGCCTCGGCCCCTGCCCCCACAGCTCGGGCCCGGTACTCCTTGAGTTCGGCCTCCCACTGCTCGAGCTGCGCCTGCAGTTTCTGTCTGTACTCGTCCTTTTTGCTCATACCCTGCTCCTTCTGGCCCTGCGCGTTGGTCACGCCACCCCGCGATCGCTGCGCGGAATGCGCTGATAAAGGTTGAGTATAGAAAGCAGAAAACGCCCGAAACGGGCGTTTTTATGGCTATTGACCTGGACGCTGGAATGATCGACTGAGCCTTAACAACGTGCGGCGGTTTTCGAAATGATCTCATGCCGGTGTGCCAACCGACCTGGTCAGAGGGCCCAAATAGGGACGCAGAAAGATGTAGCGTAAAAAAAGATACCTGCATCTGTTACCCCAAGCCGCACAGGCACTGAGCCTGCGCGGATAACCGGGCTTGCTCCGCCGTTGAATCGGCAGGGCCGATGTGCAGGCCTGATCCGGCGATTGCGACGCCCGTTGTGCCGAGTTCGGATATCCTTGTAAGGAACACCCGGAACCGTGCAGGCCTTTTGATACGAGCAAAATAGCGCATATGGCAGAACATCATCCCCCTGAGCGTATCGTCTCCGAGCCCCTGTCCGCGCTGCTGGTCAGGTGGCTGTGCGACTACGCGGGCGGCAGAGCGCTGTCGCCGCGGTTCAAGGGGGCATTCCGGGTGGCCCTTGCCATGGTTATCACCTACGGTATCTCGCTGGCCATGGACTGGGACAAAGCCTTCTGGGCCGCCCTTTCCGTCATCTTTTGCAGCCTTGCCACGTCGGGTCAGTCGATCAATGCCAGCCTTGATCGCATCGCCGGGACCGCCCTGGCCTCGGCCCTTGCGCTGATGCTGGTCGCGCTGTTTCCTCAGGATCGCTGGTTGTTTCTGATCGGCGTCAGCACCGTGATCGCCATCTGCAGCTACCACATGACCGGATTCACTCCGAGGCAGGCGATCTGGTTCAACGCTGGCTTCAATCTGCCGATCATCGCGATTCTGGGTGAATCCGGCAATTTGCTGGCGCCGACGACATTCGATATCGCGATCCTGCGTACGCAGCAGACTGCTCTGGGTGCGATTGTCTACAGCCTGGTTGCCATGCTGATCTGGCCACAACGGGGTGATCAGCAGTTTGTATCCACCGTAAGGGCCATGTGTCAGGCCCAGCAGCGGCTGTTCAAAGACTATGCCGCCCGGTGTTGTGCCACGGGCACGGCAGACGATACCGACAGCATACCGGCCGATCTTGCCGGACAGCTGCGCGCATTACGCGGCAAATTTGAAGGCGCCGCCTATGACAATGCCGACCTGCGTTTGATGGCCGGCGCATGGAACCGTCTGCTGTATCAACTTGACGCACTGCACGGGGTTTTTGAACGGCAGCACACGGATGTGGATCAACTCAAGGGTATTGAGCTTTACCGCCTGATTCCCGGAATAGAGCAGCGTGTTGCAGAGATAGACGCCTGCTTTGCGCAGGTTGCGCTGATGCTGTCCGGCCAGCCGGCAGGTCAGTGCGCGGCTCCCACACCACTCAACATTGAACAAGCCGCATGGGCCGAGTTGTCGACCCTGCAGCGCGCCAGCGTCATCTCCGTACTCGACACCCTCGAAGCGATTGCGGCTCACGCCTATGCACTCGTTGAAAACACCCGGCAGATCTACAGCACCACACCTGCCCCTGCCGTCACCGAGATGCCCGCTACAGCCACTAAGCCCTGGGCTATTGACCCGGACCGGCTGAACACGGCGCTCAGACAGACGACCGCCCTGTGGCTGGCGTTTCTGACCATTATCTATATCGAAGGCATGCCCATTCCTGTGGCGATCGTCGCTCTGGCCAATGCCTTTTCGATGGTGCTGGCGACCCTGCCCCATGTACCCGCCAACATCATGTACAAGCCGGTCCTGCAAGGCGGGCTCTTCGGCGGCGCATTTTACATGCTGGTCATGCCGCATCTGACGGAGTTCTGGGAATTTGGCGTCTGCCTGTTTATCGCCATTTTTGCCGTCGCCTACCTCTTTCATACGGTGCAGACAGCGCTGGCAAGAGGCCTCTGGATGACCATGCTGGTACTGATCATGGGCGCCGACAATGAGCAGACTTTCAGTTTTCTCGTATTTGCAAACTGGTCCCTGACCGGGCTGATATTCGTTTCATTGATGGTGATCGCCTGGTACTTCCCGATCTCCTTCAGACCCACGGCGCAGCTGCGCGCACAGCTGCGCCGCTACTGGAGCAGTGCGGCATTTCTGCTGGGCACGATGTCTCGCACGGGCAGCAGCACCTGGCTGTTCCGCACCCGCCAGGCCTTTTATTACCAGCAGGTCCTGAAGCTGCCTGCGCGGCTGCGCACATGGGTATCGGCGCTACCCGAAGACGCACTGGATAACCGCAGCCGCACCCACCTGCTGGCGCTGTTCAGCGCTATCCAGTCGACCAGTCATCGTCTGCTGCAGCTCCATGACACCGCCTCAACGCCGGAACAGGCGCGTCAGGTTCCCCGTCTGGGCGATGAACTCTACGCCGCTGCTGCGGCGCTGATCGCACAGCTCGTCGAGCCCACAGCGATCAACGCCATCAAAAGCGCGCAGCAAAAACTGGCACAGGATGCGCAGCACGCACTTCAAGCCGCAGAAACATGGATCGCCGAGCATCAGCCACCACCCGAGGAAGCACGCGCGCTATACCGCCTGCTGCATGAACAGCGCGGACTGATCCGGGCCATCAACCGGATCGTGGCAGAACTGGAACAGATCGACTGGAAGCGCCTGTATGAGACACGTTTTTAGGAGCCGGCATGTACCCGATACCCAGTGAAATCGCGATTGCAGAAGTCTATCTACCGCCCCTGCTGATCGCGCTCATCCTCGGTGCGTTGTCAGCATTTGTCACCACAAGGTGGCTGAACCGGCACCGCCTGAGTCGCTATATCGTCAATCCATCCCTGATTTTTGTATCCCTGGTCGTGATTTTTACGATCGCTATCGGAACCGTTTTTATAGGAATCTGACATATGACTTTTGAGCGCAAACACGTGATCAGTATCGCGATTGTGTTACTTGCAGTGCTGCTGCTGTTACTGAAATACCGGCACTATCTCAACAAGCCATGGACCCGTGACGGTCAGGTCCGCGCCGAGATCATCCAGATCACACCGCGGGTTACGGGGCCGATCATCGAGCTTGCCGTGCGCGACAACCAGTTTGTCGCCAAAGGCGACCTGCTGTTTCGTATCGATCCACGAACATTTGCCGCACAACTGAATAAAATGACGGCCCAGGAGCTGCGCACCCAATGGGATTACGAACGCGCCATCGAGCTGGTAAAACGCGGCGATACCTCGGAACGGAATGTCGATAAAGCCACCGCAGCCTACGATATCGCCCGCGCAGAACGCGAAGCAGCACAGCTCGATCTTGAATTCACCCATGTCTACGCCCCGGTTGACGGCTATGTCACCAACCTCAACCTGCAGATCGGCAGTCAGGCTGTCGCCAATCAACCCGCCCTGGCCCTGATTGATAGCGCCAGCTATTACGTCGAAGGTTTCTTTCGCGAAAACAGCATCGCCCACATACAGAGCGGAGATGCCGCCGTGGTGACCTTGATGTCCTACCCGGAAACCCCGCTTGAGGGCACCGTCGACAGTATCGGCTGGGGGATTGCGCAGGATGACGGCAGTACCAGTCACGATCTGCTGCCGAGCATCAATCCCACCTTTTCATGGATCCGACTGGCACAACGCGTACCGGTCCGCGTACAGCTGCAGCCGCCGCCCGCGTCGATCCAGCTGCGCGTGGGTACAACCGCATCCGTGCTGGTACACACCGGTACGGCCGAGCATGGCGATCACCCAACGCCTGTCGCAGCGCCGGCGCTACTACAGTAAACAGAGGCATCTGCGCGGCGGGCATCACTACGCTGAACATACAACTGTCCTGCTACCGGAACTGCACTCGGTCAATCAAGGAGTTCACCCATGTTTGATGCGCTGTTTTGGGGATTAGTGGCTACCTCGTCCCTGGTACTGGGTGGTGTGCTGGGTATTTACCTTTCGATCGGCAACCGGCTGTTGGGCGTTATTATGGCCTTCGGTGCCGGCGTTCTGATCTCCGCCGTCGCCTACGAACTGGTATTCGACTCCCTGACCCTTGGCAAGGGAACGGGCGGGCCCACACTCGGCATCATCATGGGCGCACTCACCTTTTTCTTCGGCGACAAGCTGGTCAGCCGCTATTCCGTCGCCAACCGCAAACAGATTCAGCCCAGTG